>NZ_JBMEMN010000014.1:0-65261 GCF_049310905.1 Gudongella sp. DL1XJH-153 | reverse complement strand
GATTGAACTTCAATATTATCCTCTAAGTAGTAGCTATTCATTGTAGTTCTTCTTTTCATAAGCTACTTTACACTATCCATAGTGATTTATCAAATTGTCCGATAGCCGTCTTGTTGTATTATATCTACCCATTTAACGTCTCGTTTTAACGCATTGCCTTGCAAAGTCGGTTACTCTTGCTCTTTTGTGGGTATAAGTCTACAAAGCAAATCTCAAAACAATTACATGAAAGGAGACAGGCCAATGATACGTAAATTTATTGTCTACCCAGTTTTGTTTGTAATGGCATTGTCACCTGCTATTTCGGGTTCAAGTATAGAATCAGACCCTCTGGGAGAAACTAGCGACCCAATGGTTCAGTTTGAAAATGCAAACCAACCCCTTTCCATAGATGACTATTTAGAGAATCCATTATTAAAGCTAGATGTTGGTAGGTCATACTCATCAAGTGATTATTCAACAATTGCTAAAGAACTTTCAAATCGTTACCCTGATATTATTTCGTATAAAACAATTGGATATTCACACGATAAAAAGGAGATTTTCTCCCTTGTAATGACAAAAAATGCTCCTGAAATGATTAATAGGGCGGATTTCAATGTCTCAAGGATGCATTATTATATTGAAGCTGGTGTTCACGGAAGGGAAACGGTCAATCCTGCTATACTCATGAAACAGATTGAAGATTATGCCACTGATTACTATAAGGATTCACATATTCCAGGTTTTAATCTGGAGGAGATACTATCAAAATCCGTTTTTCATTTTGTACCACTGGTTAACCCAGACGGTCATGATCTGTCAAAGTTCGGACCTGATTCAGTCATAACACCTTCTGCTCGTGAAATGCTGTTTAGCATAAATGACAAGGATTATTCTCAATGGAAGGCAAACATTGCAGGGGTTGACCTGAACAAGAATTTTCCTGATTTTCATCTGAATCGACAGGCTGGATTATTGGAAGACAAATGGCAAAACTACCCCGGAAGCTTCTTTTCCAGTGTGCCTTCAGGAGAATTTTATCCAGGATCCTATGCAGGTAGTGAACCTGAGACAAAGGCAATTATGGACTATATGGCTTCCTATGATTTCAGGAGTTATGTGTCCTATCACTCCAGGGGTAATCTTCTTTACTACGAATATATTTGGTTCCCAGATGAGTACAGAAAAAATGCTCTTGAAATGGCTAAAAAAACCAATGAAATTACGGGATATAAACTGATCCCAGATACAGGAGAAGGAAGTGGATATTCTACTTCCTATTATGTTTCAATATCCTTGAAGCCATCCCTGACAATCGAAACATTGCCATACAATACAGCATTGCCTTCAGGCAACAAGACATATATGGAAGCGTACGAAAAAACCTGGCTGTTGCCATTGTACTATGAGGCTTTAGGGAGAAAGACAGGATACTTCCCGTACAGGCTTTACACTGATGGTCAATATGTAAGAGATTTTCCTGACAAGGAATATGCAGAAGCAATTGCTGAGAGTGTTGGTGGAGAAATAATTGAAGGATCTGGAGTGCCTGAGTTTATTATTGAATAAAATAGAAGCAGTTGCAAACCATATAATTGGCAGCAACTGCTTTATTTTTTCTACATTTTCTGTCTTGGAACGTAATAGGTGTGAAGTAGTTCATGGGCCTTCTTACCATAGGGATCTCCCAGATACTCTTCGTATATTTTCTTGATCATTGGGTTTTCGTGTGATTTTCTTATAGTCTTGGCACGATCCTCAGAATAAATGCCCGCTATTCTCTTCTCAAGGATTTCCAGATCTCCGTGGTGGTAAGGCTGTCCTCCTCCTCCAATGCAGCCTCCCGGGCATGCCATTATTTCTATTGCATGGTATTGGGCTTCCCCTCTTCTTATCTTTTCAAGAAGATTCCTTGCATTTCCCAGTCCATGGGTTACTGCAATGTGGATGTCCTCCCCATTTATCTTTATAGTTGCCTCCTTGGTTCCTTCTATTCCCCTCAATGCTTCGAATTCAACATTTTCAAGTGTTTCATCTGTCAGCCATTCATATGCGGTTCTTAATGCCGCCTCAATAACACCACCTGTTGCCCCAAAAATAACTGATGCTCCTGTTGACTCTCCAAGAGGATTGTCGAACTCCTCATCCTCCAGATGATTGAAGCTTATTCCAGCTTCATTGATCATCCTGGCCAGTTCCCTGGTGGTGATTACTATATCAACATCCTTGGTCCCGCCGTGGCCCAGTTCTGGCCTTGCTGCCTCATACTTCTTGGCAACACATGGCATGACAGAAACCACAACCATCTGTTTAGGATCTATTCCCATTTTTTCTGCCAAATATGACTTGGCTACGGACCCGAACATCTCGTGAGGTGACTTGCAGCTTGATGGAATATCCAACATGTCATTGAACTGATGCTCAAAGAATTTAACCCATCCAGGACAACAACTTGTAAGCATTGGAAGCTTTCCGCCATGCTTTAGTCTGTGAACGAATTCAGATGCCTCTTCCATTATTGTCAGATCTGCAGCGAAGTCAGTATCAAAGACCTTGTCAAAGCCGATGCTTCTTAAAGCTGCCACCATCTTTCCAGTTACCACAGTTCCAGGTTCCATGCCAAATTCCTCACCCAAAGCAACCCTTACGGCTGGTGCTGTCTGGACTACAACATATTTTTTCTCATTGTTTATGGCATCCCAAACCTTTGGTACATTGTTGACCTCTGCAAGTGCAGCGGTTGGACAAACTGCAAGACACTGCCCGCAGAAGGTACAGGTGGTTTCAAACATAGGCAGATTAAAGGCTGTACCCACAACAGTATCAAATCCTCTTCCAAGACCGGAAAGAGCATGTACGGTCTGTACCTCATTGCACATGGTTTCGCATCTTCTGCACATGATACACTTGGTCATATCCCTGACAATAGAGAAACTGCTGTCATCTATTGGAAATTCAGAAATTTCCCCTTCATATTTTACGTGTCTCAGACCCATCTCCGCAGCCAGTGCCTGGAGCTCGCATTCAGTATTTTTCTCACATATCAGACAATCCTTCGGATGATCTGAAAGTAGAAGCTCCATAACTGTTCGTCTTGCCTTAACTGCTTTTTTAGTATCAGTCTTAACAACCATACCTTCGAATACTGGCGTTGCGCATGCAGGTGCAAGGGTCTTTCTTCCTTCCACTTCCACAACGCAAACTCTACAGCTCGCAGCCTTATTGACCATTTTGATATCGTGAAGGTCAAGATGGCATAAGGTTGGTATTTTAACATTTACAAGCTTAGCCGCCTCCAGGATAGTCGTATCTTCAGAAACCTGAACCATCTTACCATTTATATTAACATTTACCATTCATCTCACCTCTATCCTTTCGAAATAGCATTTACAGGACAAGCATCAAAGCAAGCTCCACATTTTATGCACAAATCCTGGTCAATCACATGAACTTCCTTTACTTTACCGCTTATGCAGGAGACCGGACATACTCTGGCACATTTTGTACAGCCGATACATTTGTCTTCACTGATATTATATCGTAGAAGTGACTGGCATACTCCTGCAGGACATTTCTTGTCCCTTACATGTGCAAGATATTCCTCATGAAAATACTTCATTGTAGAAAGTACAGGATTTGGAGCAGTCTGACCCAGACCACACAAAGATGTAAGCTTTATGGTTTCTGCTAATGTTCTAAGGGTTTCAAGATCCTCTTCTGTTCCCTTGCCTTCGGTTATCTTTGTAAGCATTTCATAAAGCCTTTTGTTTCCAACCCTGCAGGGTGTACATTTACCGCAGGATTCTTCGACTGTAAACTGTAGATAGAACTTTGCGATATCTACAATACAGTTGTCCTCGTCAATAACAATCATTCCACCTGAACCCATCATGGATCCTATGGAGTAAAGTGATTCGTAATCAATCTTTACATCAAGCTGATCAGCGGTAATACACCCTCCTGATGGCCCACCGGTCTGGACGGCCTTAAATTTCTTTCCATCCTTTATCCCACCACCTATGTCGTAGATTATTTCTCTCAATGATATTCCCATTGGAACCTCAACCAGCCCCACATTGTTTATTTTCCCTGCAAGGGCAAACACCTTGGTACCTTTTGAGGTTTCGCTTCCAAACTTATTGTACCAGGACGCTCCGTTGATTATAATTGCCGGTACATTTGCAAAGGTTTCAACATTGTTTACAGAAGTAGGCTTATCCCACAAACCCTTTTCTGCAGGGAATGGTGGCTTTGTTGTAGGTTCTCCTCTTCCACCTTCAATCGAATGTATCAAAGCAGTCTCTTCACCACAGACAAATGCTCCTGCGCCATATTTTATGTCAATATCAAAATGAAATCCAGTCCCCATGATGTCTTCTCCAAGCAGCCCCACCTGTTTTGCTTGCTTTAAGGCATTCTTCAATCTCTTTATGGCAAGAGGGTATTCAGCACGTATATATACAAAACCTTTATTGGCACCTATTGAATATCCATTAATTATCATTGCTTCTATTATGCTGTGTGGATCTCCTTCAAGAATTGACCTGTCCATAAAAGCTCCAGGGTCTCCTTCATCAGCATTGCAAACAACATACTTGACCGATGACTCTGTTTTGCTGGCGTACTCCCACTTTAGACCAGTTGGAAATCCTCCACCACCTCTTCCTCTTAAACCAGAAGTCTTGATAATATGTATAACCTCTTTGGGTGTCATTTCAAGCAGACATCTTCCCAATGCTTCATAACCCCTGTTTGCAATGTATTCCTCAATAAGCTCAGGATTTATAAGTCCACAGTTTCTGAGAGCTATTCTTTCCTGCTTCTTGTAGAATTCCATTTCATGCTGGGTATCTACCTTCTTTTTAAGGGCAGGTTCCTCATACAGTAGTCTTTCAACCTTTCTTCCTTGTACAAGATGAGTTCTTACAATATTGGCAGCATCTTCTGGAGTTACTCCAACATAGAAAACATCCTCTGGAAAAACCTTTACAATTGGTCCTTTTTCACAAAAACCAAAGCATCCGGTAATTGATGCACTCACTTTGTCTTCAAGTCCATTCTCTCTTATTTCAGCTTTCAGATTATCAAGGAGCTTAAGACTCTCTGATGACACACACCCAGTTCCACCACAGATAAGAAGTTCTCTACGGTCTGTATTTGTTATATTAGCCCTTCTAATTTCCATTATATGCTCGAAATCCTTCTGCATTTTAATAAGGGTATCCAGATTATTTATTCTCTCCATAACATCCACCTCCTACTCTGTATATTTGGCAATAATCTTGTAAACATCATCTACTGTTACTTTTCCATAAACATCGTCATTTACCATTACAACTGGCGCAAGCCCACAAGCACCTACACATCTGAGACAGTCGATTGTGTACATCTTATTCCCAGTTGTCTCACCTGTCTTGATGTTTAGAGTCTTTTCAAACTCCCTTACTATAGCTTCGGCATTTCTTACAAAGCATGCGGTACCCGTACAAATGTTAATGACATACTTTCCTTTCGGTTCGGTCGTAAAATATGAGTAGAAGCTAACAACCCCAAAAACCTTTGATGCGGGAACATGTAGCTTCTCACCTATAAACAACTGGACTTCCATAGGTAAATAGCCAAAAATATGCTGTGCCTCGTGCAGGACTTCTATGAGAGCTGCTTCTGTTGATTCAATTGAGTCAATATAAGCCTCCAACTGATCATACAGGTCCTGACTTAATGTTCTAGTCATCATAATATCACTCCTCGTATAATATGTTTAAAGCTACTTTTTTAGTAGTCAAAACATATTGTTTTTTATTTTCTTACTTTCGTGTTAATTGAGATATCCCAATGCTAAAATAGAATTAGAATGATTAGCAAAGGACAATTCTCTCACTCCTTGCAAAACCTTTGGGTTATTGCCCTCAAAGCGTGCTTCCTGACTTAGCTGTCACATTCTGCCTACTCAGATGCTGCATCCCTTTGACTAGACCAACAGCAAGGTAGTTTTCAAAGATGAATGCTTATAGTGCGAGGTTGCAGTCAGCAGCTAGGATTGGGATATCTCTTTTACTAATTGTTCCACCCTTATCTTTTTATGAAAGGTGGTGATCTTGTGAAGAACAACTTTATGTCTACTTTATTCGTTGGTATTGATGTAAGCTCTAGGACCAATGTCTTATGTGCTCTGAATTTTCAAGGCGATAAGCTTCTCAATCTAAAGGCTCTGAATAACCAGCCTGGCGCTGAATCTATCATGGATAGCATCCTTGGCTGTCTTAATTCCAATAGCCTTGAATATGTTGTTATAGCCTTGGAATCAACTTCATTTTACAGTACACACATTGCCAATTTTCTTTCTTCAAGTGCAGAGTTCCTGCCCTTCAAGCCTCTTGTGTACTGCCTAAACCCCAAGTCTGTTGCCAATTACAGGAAGTCTTTTGTAGATATTGATAAGACTGATCCCCTCGATGCCTTTGTTATTGCTGATTTTGCCAGGTGTGGAAGAATCACATCGGAACCTTGGCGGGGAGCTCAGTTTCTTGCCTTGCAGAGACTTTCCAGACATAGACTACATCTGGTTGAGTGCATTACACGCGAGAAAACCTACATGGTTTCCAACATCTACCTTAAGTTTAGTGAGTTGGCTATCCTTGATAAGGATGAACAGCCCTTTTCCAACACTTACGGCGTTACTTCCGCTGCCGTTTTGACTGAATTCCTCTCCTTGGATGATATTACCTATTCTTCCATTGAGGATCTTGTGGCATTTGTTTCTGCAAAGGGTAAAAATCGATTCAGCGACCCTTATGAAACAGCTAGGTTGCTACAAAAGGCTGCCAGGGATTCCTACCGTTTGGATCAAGTCTTGTATGAGCCTTTAAACACTTCCATTGCCTCGTCCTTTAACCTTATCAAAGCATTTGATGCTGAGATCAAGGTAGTTGACAAAGCCATTGAGAAGACCATTAAAGGCATCAACCCCGTAGAGTATCAATCTCTGACATCCATTCCAGGTATTGGTCCGGTACTTGCTAGTGGTATTCTTGCTGAAATTGGCACTATTGCATCTTTTGGCTCACATGATTCCTTGGCTAAATATGCCGGTCTAACCTGGAGGGTAAACCAGTCTGGCGATTATTCCTCTGATGATACCAGAATGACCAAAACCGGCAACAAGTACCTGAGATACTACCTTATTGAAGCAGCCAACAGTGTCAAGAACCATGTTCCTGAGTACAAGGAATTCTACAACAAGAAGTTTGGTGAAGTTACAACCCATTGTCACAAACGAGCACTCGCACTTACATCTCGTAAACTAGTTCGTCTGATTTTTGGCTTGCTGACTAAAAATCAAATCTACTCCAGCGGTAAAGTTGGAGAGATAGAATAGAATATTTTCTGATTTTTAGCCTGTTTTTTCCTTGAAAATCCTAGGTTCTGTTTGTGTTGTCCTCCTTTAGCTCATCTGGATGATTTATTCAAAAATCTCTTCTTGACATACTACCAGATTGCTTTGTTAATAATTTAACAGTACGACTACGAATACTATAGCAAATTTTTACCCAAAGTAAAATAGAATTATGTAAATTAATCTCTATTTTCTCATTAGTCGGAATTGAACCACAAGTCAGGTGTTTTCTGAACTTTGTAGTCAATTAATGGCAAATGTTTAAATTGTAACATTCATTCTAGAAGCTACTCGCCTGTTTAAAATCTTTGTACAATATTTATTCTGTATCAAGATTTTTAATATTTTTTTTTAAAACTATGTTAATTAGATTACGTAGTTTTCCAAATCTGGGTATAAATAAATTAACAGGGAATTTAAAATTAAAATTAGGAGATGTTTATGTATGATTTTTTATTTTTCTGGTACGGGAAACTCTTTGCACATTGCCTCAACAATATCCCAATACCTGCACGACAATCTTTTTTTTATTCCTGAAGAGTTGGAAAAAAGATCTGAAATCCTTGAACACCATTTTGATTCAGATGACTATCTTGGTTTTGTATTCCCAGTACATGCCTGGGGTCCTCCAAAGATTGTCCTTGATTTTGTGGACAAGCTTAAACTTTCAGGCCATTCACCCTATGTGTTCTCAGTTGTATCCTGTGCTCAGGAGGAAGGAAAAACTTCTGAAATTTTCAAAAGGCATCTTGAAAAAAACGGCATCAGGCTTTCCAGTTCCTTTACAGTTATAATGCCCAATAACTATATCCTGGGAAATGATGTTGAATCACAGGAAGACATAAATATGAAGCTTCTTATGGCTGATAAAAAGGTTGCGGAAATATTCTCGATACTTGAAAGTAAAGAAGAGATGTTCGATTTGATTCCAGGCAAAACACCCTCTCTTAGAACAGGCATTGTCAACCCTTTCTTTAGAAATTTTGCTCTGAATAACAAGCATTTCCATGTAGATGAAAACTGTGATGGGTGTGGAATTTGTGAGAAGGCATGTCCGCTCCATTCCATAAAGGTGGCCGCCAAACCCATTTGGGATGGCGATTGTACAATGTGTCTGGCGTGTATCAACAGATGTCCAACACATGCCATTCAATACGATAAGAAAACTGCTGACAGGGGAAGGTATGTTCATCCTGATCTTCTTCTGTGAATTAATCTCACTTTAAAAACTTGTTATTAATCTTAGATCCAGTTTATTGAACTGATTAGAATCCACGAAAAATATTCTGGCTGATACATACAGTTTAATGACTACAAAATATTAACTGCACCTTAAAAGCTTACATAAGCTTTTAAGGTGCAGTTAAGTCTTGTCATCAATTTTTTTGCTGATAAGACAATAGAAATTTGTGCAGTATTCTTATCAAGGTCTGATTTCAAGGATATCGAATTGATTCTCTCTAGGGTTGCCAAAAATATTCAGAGCATCACCAGGCTTGGCAAATATTATTTCCGCTCCCAGGGTCTTTGCATTACCGATATATATAACATCGTCGTCCTCTGCCATAATGTAAAAGATGGTATTGCCTTCAATTACCACACTCTGAATCTTTTCAATCACGATGGTGCGTTCATCGGCATCAGCGCCTGGAAGACTTGATGTGTCCGACCTCAAGTAGTACTGGTTTATTACTTCCTGGACCGTGTTTCCAACACTAACATTTTGATAGTTTTCAGCATCTACCAGTGCGAACATTTTTGCAAGACCGGAAACATCCTTTAGTCCTATCAAATAAGTCGGCCGGTCCTTAATGTTTAGGAGAATTGGGAAAGCAGGGGTATAGTTCTTCTCTTGAATCTGTCCGGTAGCCGAGTTCATTGCCGATACCTCATCAGCTGATGGAACAGAGAAGAAATTGGCTTCCTTGGTTCTCAAGTTGACAAAGTAGAATCCAAGATTTGAGGAATCGCTTCGAATGGAGGTTACTCCTGTGTAAAGGTAAATATCATCATTCAAAGGAACATAATTGTAGCCTTGAGTTGTTCTGGTGACATTTTGCTGACCAATTATGGAGTTTATAAATCCACTTGTAAATTTACCCCTGTAGTCCAACTGCTGAATAATAAGGCTGGATGGATATACTCGGTCCACCCAGGATGGTACGTCTGTTATATTGTAATATTTTGATTCTC
Source organism: Gudongella sp. DL1XJH-153 (assembly GCF_049310905.1). Classification (NCBI taxonomy): domain Bacteria; kingdom Bacillati; phylum Bacillota; class Tissierellia; order Tissierellales; family Tissierellaceae; genus Gudongella; species Gudongella sp. DL1XJH-153. Next base: position 55,690 of record NZ_JBMEMN010000014.1, on the reverse strand, counting down.
CGGTGCTTCCATTGGTGACAATGGCACCTTTGACATCGGTTCCTCCAAATATCCCAATGCGTCTTGTAAGAACAGAAGTTATATAGAAACCATTCTCCTCATCGTCCACTTCAAAATTGGTTTCGCCAAATATTTTAGTAGGATACTTGAATCTATTGTGTCTTGTTATGTTCCTCATCAATATATCGCTCTTGGAGTATTTCAAAGGTTTGATCAGTTTAGTCAGTTCTGCTTCCTGTGTTGCCATATCTATTTTGACATAGTATGGAATTCCATTCCTAAAGTTTATGAAGTACTTTATGATATCTGAGTATGCAAGTGGTGACACTCTGACAGGTACACCTTTAATATTTATCTGAGTGTAGTTATCATTTATCTCAAATTGGGATACTACCTCCTGGATAGAGCCCATTTGTCTAGCTCCTATTACAACAGCTGCATCTCGATCCACTATTGGAACCTTGTCGTAGCTTATTTCCTTAACAGTATCAGCAAAGTTCGCATCTTCAACAGGTATTAGTCTAGAGTAACCCTTTGCCCTAAAGATTGGCTGAGATAAAAACCCAAGAACAATTGGCGCAATGACTAAAATCGCTATTATAACTACTGATACGGTACCCGTACGTAGAATTGACATCTTGCCGATAACGAGATTCAAGACGTTATATACAATAACTGCGGTTATCAAAAAAGAGTAAAACTCTGGTGCCATGTAATTCAAAGCAGGTAAAGTCATAAAGAATATTATGAACATAATTACCAATGCTAGAAAAACTACCAAGAACGGATTTTTACCCTTTCGGTTGCTGTCGCGATCTTTTATCTTTCTTTTCAATTCTGCAAAAGCTTCTTTAAAGCTTCCAGATTGACCTTTCATGTCTTTTTGTTGTCCTTTCCCGAAATCAAAATTGAATTTAAAGCCCTTGTTATTGTTCTGATTGAAATCCATTATGTACTACCCCTTCCTTGGACTATCTCCTGGCTTTAGCTTTATACCCAAATTACATCAGTTAATTACTAAATTAGCAGCGGCTCTACGATTATTATAATAGAATTCTAATTCTAAACATACAATAGCATCACCTATACAATCCAAAAAACGACAACCCCCTGAATCAAGGTGCTATTAAAGTGTTCAGGGGGTTGCTAAATCTATAATGGTGATAAAGTAAGTAGATAATTGTCCTCCTGATTTCTTTATGTTAAATTTTGCGACTATTTTTTTAAGTAATCTCTGGCATAGTCAAGACCGGCACCGGATAAACCCTTGTCTATTGCCAGCTGGTAGTATTCTTTTGCACTGGATTTATTCTGCACTGAGTAGCTTGAGAAGCAATGCCCCATTCCATAATATCCTGCAGGAGATGATGGTTCCAAGTCAACATATTTCTGAAAAGCATCCATGGAATCATCCATTTTGTTTTCATTGTAATAAGCCCAACCAAGGGAATGCAATGTTCCAGAATCATTTGGGTCAACCAGATGGATTCTTTCATAGTAACCTATTGCTTCTTTGAGATTCTTCTCCTGTACGCCATGGATATTGGCCATTCTCTTAAGCGCTATTATATTTTTAGGTTCCGTCTCAAGTACTTCCTCATATAACTTGGCGGCTTCCTTGTAGTTCCCTGCTGAAAACAGGTTTTCTGCCTTTTCCATTGTATCGGACGACCTTGATATCTGAAGTTCAACTGTCTTGGTATTTCCATTCCAGTTTACTTCTCCTCCAAAAAATTCAGTAATGAACCTAACTGGCACATATGTCCTGGAATTCCTCAATACCACTGGTGCATCCATGGTATTCTTATCACCATCTACATATACATCCTGACTTCCTACCTTAAGTCGAAGACTTGTTCCCTGTCTATCGATCAGAACAGATGATGTCGCCTGATCCCAGCCTACCATCGCACCAAGTGATTCAGCTATTCCCCTTAGTGGAACAAGCGTCCTGTTGTTTGCTGAATCGATAAAAGGATCTGTATCAAAAATAATTGGAGAATTATTCAAGTTTACTGATATTGGCTCATTGTTAAGGTATTTTACAACGATAGCGTTACTCAATAGTCTGCCTTCCCTGACAACGTTCTTCCCATTGTATACCGTTCCGCTGGAAGCTCCGCCGTCAAGATTCATGGCGTCCTTCATTCCAAGAGCCTTTGCTATTTCTGCAAGTTCGCTTACATTCACACCATCCATACTTGCAAAACCCATTCTGCCATCAGCCGTTACTCCGATAAAGCTTCTTCTTGCTCTGTTATTAAGTATCTTCTCTTCTGTAAACCCTTCCAATGCTGGGTTTACAACAATCTGTCCGTTCTTCACAAGAGTGGGTCCTGCTCCAGTTGCTGTTCTTACATTTGTAAAATCAACCTCTCGGTTAGTATGAGGCTTTGTCAAATAGTCGTTTTCATATATTCCATATCTGAAATCAGCAGTACTTCCGGTTTTGAATTTGCCTATCATATTTTGATCATTTGTAAGAAGCAGGAATCCTTCCTGAGGGATATTGAAGCCACCCTTGTCAATAGATGTTACGATTCCTTTATCTACTTGAATTGACGTAAAGCTGTGGGTTGGTCTTGGTCCTTTGAAGTTGGAATCAAAAACCATCACCGCAGCAGGGTCAGTATAAAAGTGGTTTATATTCCATGCATACCAGTTGTTTGGCCATTCCCATTGATTGTTGATTCCTCCCTGAATTCCAATATAAATAGAATCCACCTTTGCCTCTCCATCTGAATCAACGATAAACATTGAACCTGTGTTAGAAATATGCTTTATCTGACCGGCGCTTACCAGTGTACCCGATGGTTGAAAGTCAGTATAAGCCTCAAAAAATGAGCCGTTTATTCCTGCCACTGCCTTCCCATCTGAATCAGTTGCTGAGTTAACTATATTTGCAAGTGTATCTGTTTGCCCAACTGAACCCTTTGCCAATACGGTTTCGACTCTTACTCTCTTGTCATTAAGATTCGTCCAGATTACACTAACAGATTTTGTTCCCCCAGAGTAATTAACATCGTAGTTCTTTAGAGTTACACCTGTGGCTCTTACATATGCTGGCATCAACAGAATTACCGCTGCAATAAAAACAAAAGTCAACTTCTTCATGAAGATTATGCTCCCCTTTTCAGTCATCGTCTGTCCTCCCTTTTATGATTTTCGTCCATTTCCAATATAATACCATGTAATCGCCTATTAATTCTATTTATTAATTATAATCGAGTGTATGTTAATCCCTCAAAAATGCTCCCTGGATTTGTCCAGGGAGCATTTAAGTTTACCACATATTCACCAATACTCCGTCATCAAAGTAATAGATCACATCTCCGTATTCATGCTGGTATACCCATAGCTCAAGTACTGAGAACTCCGTAGTTATCTTGGCGGTCTGGTCTGGGCTTTCCTTAAGCTTCACAAGCAGCATATCAGAGGTCATGCCAACCCATGGAAGCTCCCTATCCAGCCTGTTCCATGTCATTCTATCCCAAGTGAACAAGGTTGTTGGATCCCTTTCAAGGTAGATGTAGATTCTGTCCTTCTCAGGCTCAATTATGGTTTTCCTAAGAGCCACAAGAGGGATATACCCATCCACACCATCTCCTACTGTCACCCTTAAAATGGTGTCGTAGGCAGGAATTTCAGTCTCATCAAAAATCTCAGAATTAATTGCAGAAGCAAATTTGGAACCAGATGATCCAATCAATTCCTTCCACAGCTGTAGGTCAAACAGATGGTCCTGGACAGATATCCTTACATACCCTCCAACAGTCTCCATATCCTCCAACTCACCCATTGTAAGAGGTTCCAGGGTTTCACCTGTTCTTATTATACTGAGACTTCTGCTTCCTTCAAGTTGATCCCTGTGAATCCACCAGGTTTTGCCTGTGAATGGTGACTTCTGTGACCACTGATAAGAGTACTCATCAAGTTTGAAGTCAGGTACATTGGGAATAATCCTACCATCCTTTCTGTAGAGGTTCAGGTGCTCTACATCCTTGAATGTTCCAGTATATCTATACTCACTTGTGACTTCGCCATTATAGTATTTGTATTCGTATTCCCTGTAGGGCTTGGCTTCTTCAAACCCTCCGTATCTCCATTCAATTATCGGTTCTCTGCTTAAAAGAATGAGCTGTGAATCAGCTATCCAAACCACATTGTAGCCCAATGCCTCGGACAGGAACCTTAAAGGAACCATAGTCCTTCCATCGATTATAGTCGCAGGAGCATCAAGGGTGTGGACCAGACCGTTCACCGTTGCCTGGTTGCTGTCGATTTCAAACCTTACAACCAGTCCCTCTCCCTCACCGGTTACGGTTCTCTCCTCTTCATTCCAGGAAACCTCAAGGCCAAATTCCTCAAATATGGCACGCATTGGAACCAAGGTCCGTCCACCTGAGATTCTTGGTGCCACATCAAACTGTAAATCTTCTCCATCAATTACAACTCTTATAGCCTCTGATCTTGTGTAGTCAATACCATCAAAGGGTGATTCCGAAGGTATCGTTTGTGCCTGGACAGAAGTCGGCAATATCATCACTATAAGTATCGATAAAACCGTTGCAATCAATTTTTTCACTCCAACAAACATCGCTATCCCTCCCAAAAAAAATACCGACCTTTATGGTCGGTTACGCTGCTTGCTCACCTGAGAGCAAGCGTCCAAATACACTCCCAAGATCAAAGCATCCCTGTTTATTGTGCTTCCTGTTAATTATTTACCCTAAATACACTTTTGGCCAACTTAAATAGCTGATTTTTGCAAGTTATATGCTTGATTAATTTTTTGGAGATTATCATTTATCAATATTATTTTATTTCCAGAACAAAAAAGGCTTCCCCTTATTATGGGAAAGTCTTTAGATTCTGGCGGAGAAGGAGGGATTTGAACCCTCGCGCCGGTTTTGCCGACCTACCGCTTTTCGAGAGCGGACCCTTCAGCCACTTGGGTACTTCTCCTATCAAGTTGACAAATTATATTATACAGCCGATTCCATTAGTTTGCAAACATCTTTAGTGGAGTGATTTCAGTTGCTTGTCATTCCTTTTCAACCCTGCATACAACCTCATAATAGGCTGCATGGATTCCCATTTTGGAATATATCTCCGGAATGATTCTATTCACTCCTCCACCCTTTTTCATCCATCCACCCTGATATACCATTACCCTGTCAGGAAGGATTTCCTTATCAAGACTAAGTATAGCCTTAAGTGAACCTTTCTCAGTTGTAATAGTTACATCGTCTCTTTCTTTAAGCCCCATCTCTCTAGCTTTCTCTTTATTCATATAGACAAGAGGTGTATGATCTTCCTCAATCAGCGCAAAGTGCTGAGAGTGAAGAGATCCTCTAAGCTTTGGAGTGATGAAATAAAACGGATATTTATTTGTAGTCTCGACCTGGATCTTCCTCTTCTCTGGAAGAGCCGAGAATCCTTCTTTTTCAGCTGTCTCAGAATAGAATTCAAATTTTCCAGAGGGGGTCAGGAAATTTCCATCACTCCAAGGAATATCAAGAAGTCCAGGTACCTTTAATGGCTTCTCCCTTAGCAATTTCATATCAATTTTTTCTTTCATTGGCTGAGTGATTCTATCAATCCATTGGTCTGCAGTCATAATTGGAAAATCGACAAGACCCAGTCTTTCTGCAAGATGGTTCAAGATTTCTATCTCTGAAAGAACTCCTTCAGGTGATTCTACAATCTTGTTGCAGTAATTTATATAGCTATGGTTTGCAGGTGGCATGACGATGTTATCCTCTTCAAGAGGATGCCTCACAGGCAATACAACATCCGAAGCAGCTGCGGTATCTGTAAGGTACATGTCCAGAGTTACCTTGAAATCCACGGTTCTAAATGCCTCTAGAATCTTTGTCGCATCCATTCCCTGGTTTACCGGGTTGGCCCGGGCTGTATATATCATCCTTACTGGAGGGTTCTTCTCTGTCAAGATGAATTCTCCAAGCAATGGCCTCTTATAAGTCCTTTTTTCATTTGCCAGATATGTTCCCGTTAAAAAGTTATCATCAATCAGTCCATCTGTCACACTGTTGTTATAACTGACTCCTCCGCCGGATTTCCCAATGTTTCCACTTACAGCACCGAGTGCATCAATTGCTCGTACTGTTTCACCACCGTTAGAGTATCTTTGTATTCCAAAGCCCAGTATGATTGCTGCAGGGTTTGCTCTTCCATACTCCAATGCCAGTTTTTCAATCTCTTTTGGATCAATTCCAGTTCTTGCAAATAATTCCTCCTGTGAAATCTTAAGTACCGCTTCCTTCAAATTTTCAAAACCAATAGTGTTTTTATCTATATACTCCATGTCAACAAGATTATTCTCAATTAAAACCTTTGTCATATAGAGTGCAATCAGTCCATCTGATCCGGGCTTCGGAGACAAATGAACATCAGAAAAAGCAACCGTTTCAGAAGGAAGAGGATCAATTACGACTATTTTTGCGGCTTTTTCCTTTGCCTTTTTAAAAAACGGCATCATATGTGGTCCTGTTGAAGCTGGATTTCTCCCCCATATTATTATCATTTCGCTATTAATGTAATCCGTAGGTTCGTGTGACAGGCACTTGCCGAAATCATATCTTTGAGCCTCCACGCCTGCTCCAGCACAGAGATTTCCTGTAGGCATTGTCACGCCCCCATATGCATTGAAAAAACGCTGATCTGCTTTTTTAAGCACACCTGAATTCCCAAATTCGCTTATGTATAGAAGAGATGTTGCAGGATACTCTTTTCTTAAGGAATCCATTTTGATTGCCACAAGACCCAAGGCTTCATCCCAGGATGCTTCTCTAAGGTCTCCATTTTGTCTTATAAGAGGTTTCAGGAGCCTATGCCTGGAATTCCTCATCTGGATGTGTTTGTAGCCCTTCTCGCACAGGAATCCACCTGTTACTGGATTTTCTGGATTCCCGGTAAGTTTCTTCAATTCCCCATTCTCAACCAGAGCCTTTATTGAGCATGAATCCCAGCAGTCCAATGTACATGCTGTACTTATCCACTTTTTACTCATCGCTGACACCTCTATTTCTTTTTCTCAGATCTCTGAAAAAATCTTTCAACAATTGTGCACATTCCTTTTCAAGAACTCCCATTTTGAGCTCGACCCTATGATTGAGCCTTGGGTGTCTTACAAGGTCTTCAACAGATCCGCAGCATCCGTGTCTTGGATCCATTGCACCTATAACAAGCCTTGGTATCCTTGCATTTACAATAGCTCCTGCACACATGGCACAAGGCTCCAAAGTGACATATAGGGTACAATCTACTAGCCTCCACCCGCCAAGATACCTGCTGGCTTCCTGTATTGCCATTATCTCTGCATGGGCGATTGGATTTTTCTTTGTCTCTCTTTGGTTATAACCTCTACCGATAATTTTGTCATTGTATACAACAACAGCACCCACTGGTACTTCGTAGGTGCTGGTCTTAGCAATTTTGATAGCTTCATTCATAAATTTTTCATCCATATTAGATCACCTTGTTTTAATGGTGCACCCGAGAGGAATCGAACCCCTGCTCATGCCTTAGGAGGGCACCGCTCTATCCTTCTGAGCTACGGGTGCAAGTCACAAAGATATTTTACAACTATTTTTAGTCTTTGTCAAACACTGTAAGCCTATTTAAAAACCGGATTGTGCAAATCACACAATCCGGCGGATTATCTTCTAAGCGGCTTTGGCTTTCTCTCTTTTTATCTGCATTTTCTGGAATAAATATGTTCCTACCAGCGCCACCAAACCAAATGCATCTGTAAAATAACCTGGATACAGTAGCATCAATGCTGCCGCAGCAAGTAATACCCTCTCAATTATATTGGTCCTTTTAATCAAGTAACCCTCCACGGAGCTTGCCAGACAAAGTATTCCAATAATTGCTGATACAATCACAGGTAGCGCCTCAATAAATGGCATAAATATAACTGTTGTACCAACAATATCCTCTACCATTATCAGTTCAGGATTGATGACGAATATATATGGTACTATAAACGCCGCCAGAGCTATCTTTACAGCCTGGAATCCAGTCTTCATGGAATTTGAACCTGCTATTCCCGCCCCGGCATATGCTGCAAGTGCAACTGGTGGTGTAATATCCGCAACTACTCCGAAGTATAGAATGAACAAGTGAGCTGACATCAAGTTGACATCAAGCTTTATAAGTGCTGGAACTGCCATTGTTGCTAGTACGATATACTTTGCCGTTGTAGGTAGTCCCATTCCAAGTATAATTGATGCAATCATCGTAAAGAACAATGTAAGCAAAAGATTACCTTGAGCAACTGTTACAATAATTTCTGCGATTCTAAGTCCAAGACCTGTAAGCGTTACAACTCCAACTATCATACCTGCAGATGCACAGGCACAGGCAACCCCAACAGAGCCCTTGGCTCCTGCTTCAAGAGCACCAAGGAAATCCTTGAATGTAAATGAACTGTCCTTTCTTATCAATGTAGCAATAATTGCTACGACAACACTGATTATAATTGCCTTGAATGCAGCAAGTGTAGGTGTATTACCTGATATCAGGAAATAAACAACACTCACCAATGGAATTAGAAGGAATCCTCTGGTAAGTAGAAGCTTGCTTACTTTTGGAAGTTTCTCTCTTGGTATTCCTTCCAAACCAAGTTTAGAAGCTTCAAGGTGAACCATTGTACCAACTGCAAAATAGTAAAGAACAGCAGGAATTGCAGCTGCTATTATTATCTGAAGATAGGATATGCCGGTAAACTCAGCCATGATAAATGCTGCCGCGCCCATTACAGGTGGCATTATCTGTCCACCTGTTGAAGCGGCTGCTTCAACTGCTCCTGCAAAGTATGGCTTGTAGCCTGTCTTTTTCATCAAAGGTATTGTAAATGCACCAGTAGTAACTGTATTGGCTACAGAACTTCCTGATATTGATCCCATGAATCCACTGGCTACAACTGCTGTCATGGCAGGTCCACTCTTCAAGTGTCCGGTCATGCCAAATGCCATATCAATAAAGAATTTACCTACTCCAGTCTTGTCAAGGAATGCCCCAAACAGTATAAACAGGAATACGAAGGTCGCAGATACACCAGTAGGTATACCCATTATTCCTTCAAGCCCCATGTACATATGAGATACTATCCTCGTAAGCGAAAATCCTCTATGTGCAAGGATTCCAGGCATCTGTGGTCCAAAGTAAGCGTAGCTTAGGAACACGATTGCAACTATTGGAAGCTCAGGTCCAACAACTCTCCTAGTAACCTCAAGTGTCAGAAGTATGGCAATAACACCAAATACCAGGTCCAAAGGTGTTGCATTTCCTCCCTTAAGAGCCATCTGCTCTGGGAAGAGGAATATGTATCCAAATACTACCAATGTAAGCCCCATCAATGCAAAATCAAGTATTGCAGGTTTTTCCCTGCTGGACTTCTTTCTCGCGGGATAAAGGAATAATCCAATTATAAATGCAAATATTATATGTAGCGATCTCTGTCTGTAGGAAAGCAAAGTCCCGAATCCTGCAGTGTACAGGTGGAAAGTTGACATTGCAATGGCAATAACCATAACAAGCTTTGATAATGTTCCTTTTAGCTTTCTAAGTTTCGATGTCTCCTTGTCATAGGATTCCATCAGTGAATCAACATCAAGTCCTTCATCATCCAGTGCTATTCCTCCTGATGTGTCCGCAATGACAGTCTGTTCTTCAAGGATTTCATCATCCCCAATTATTTTGTCTTCTTCATTGTTGTCGTTGTCTAATCTTTTATCGTCACTCATCTAAACCCCTCCTTTGCCAAATATACTATGAGTGGAGTTTTTTGGGTCTCAAACTTTACAGCTTCGGTAGGTTCTGAAAATTCAACAAAAAAATAAGGTTTTCCTCCTACCATTAGCTCGTGATTTGCCCTTACTGCTCCTGTTCTATAAACGAGGTTTGTCATTTTTTGGTCAATGTTGTACAGTCGAAAGCCATCTTCAACTATATCAAAATCATATGGACTTGTTGCCGGAAGTCCAGCCCCATAGGACTGAAAGACTGTTTCCCTCAGTATAATTTCACCATCATCCATTGTGTACATTTCCCATACGGGTGTCCGTTCAACCGAATGAATGTATTTTACTGTAAAGGAATTATCACCCCTTGGCCACCAGGACCTTAGATATTCTCCACTTTTTGCATCTGATGCCTTTAATACCTCTACTGGATAAACCATCATCGCAATCACCAATAGAATCGTGACCACTGCCAAAAACCTCTTTAATAAGGGAAAGGTACTGATACTATCAGTACCTTTTCCATTGAATTCTTTTCTACTGGATGCCTTGCTCATCGTAATACTTCTGAGCGCCTGCATGAAGGTCTATTGGCATACCTGCAAGTGCAGTTTCCAGTTTAATGTCGTTACCTCTTGCATGCGTGTCAATTATAACTTGTCTTTGTTCGAAGATGTTCATTGTCATGTTGTAAACCAAGTCTTCACTTAGGTCCTCTGGAACAATAAGCATTGCCATTACTGCTGCTGAAGTTACATCTGCTTCCATACCCTTGTAGCTATCTCCAGGAATGGATACTTCAGTGTAGAATGGATACTTCTCTGAAAGTGAAGCAATTCTTGCAGGATCCATTGCGACAACTACGATATCTGCAGTTTGAGTTACTTCTGTTACTGCTGAAGTTGGAAGTGCACCAGTTACGAATGCAGCGTCTACCTGCTTGTTCTTAAGCTGGTCTGCAGCCTCGTTAAATGAAAGGTAGTCAGCTTTACCAAGGTCATCATATGTCATTCCGTACTCTTCAAGAATCTGTCTTGCATTAACTTCAGTACCTGATCCAGGTGCTCCTACTGCAACCTTCATTCCAGCAAGGTCTTCAATGCTTGTGATTCCTGAGTCAGCTGTTGCAATTACCTGAATAACTTCAGGATATAGCATAGCCATTCCTCTAATGTTTGTTATTGGGTCTTGACCATCAAAAGTCTCTGTCCCTGTAAATGCATAGTAAGTAACATCGTTCTGTACAAAAGCAAGTTCTGCTTCGCCTTGAGCTACAAGGTTAACGTTCTCAGCTGATGCTCCAGTTGATTGTGCATTTGCATTTACTCCAGCAATATTATCGTTGAAGATTTTTGAAATAGCTCCACCAAGTGGATAGTAAGTACCGCCTGTTCCTCCAGTTGCTACTGATATAAATATGTCTTCTGCTGGCTCTTCTGCTGGCTCTTCTGCTACTGGTTCTTCCCCTGCTGGCTCTTCTGCTGGCTCTTCTGCAGCTGGTGAGCAACCAACCATTAGTGATAGTGTCAGTATAAATACCAACCACAATGATAATGTCTTTTTGTTCATATTCATCCCCCTTTTTAATTTTCTACCTTTCTTAGTTGTCCGATTCTAACTATTTGGACAACTTGTAAATACATTATAACGTAAACTGGCGTGATAATCCACTAAAATTTTGTTAAATTATTCTTAAACTTGGTGTTTCTGCCATCTACGAGTTCTTTAGAGAGAATAGTCCGAAGATTTCATCTTCGGACTTATTGTTCTATTTTTGAAGCCTTTCAATGCCTCCCATGTATTTTCTTAGCACTTCAGGAACTGTTACAGAACCGTCTTCCTGCTGAAAGTTCTCGAGTATAGCCGCAAAAGTTCTTCCTACCGCCAAGCCGGATCCATTTAATGTATGAAGATATTCAACCTTGCCGTTGTCTTCTCTTCTGAATCTTAAATTCGCTCTTCTTGACTGATAGTCCTCAAAATTACTGCAGCTTGATATCTCAACATATCTGTCATAGCTTGGCATCCAAACTTCCACATCGTAGGTCTTTGCTGATGAGAATCCAAGATCTCCAGTGCTTAGCATCACAACTCTGTAAGGAATCCCCAGTCTCTTCAGAACTTCCTCTGCGTTGCCTGTAAGAGTCTCAAGCTCATCATATGATCTATCGGGATGAGCAAACTTTACCATCTCAACCTTGTCAAATTGATGATTTCTGATAAGTCCTCTTGTATCTCTTCCAGCTGATCCCGCTTCCTGTCTGAAGCAAGGAGTGTAAGCCGTGAAATAAACCGGAAGCTGTTCCTCAGTCAGTATTTCGTCCCTTAGCAGATTTGTAAGGGGAACTTCAGCAGTTGGTACAAGGAAGAAATCCTTGCCAGGAACATAGAACATGTCCTCTTCAAACTTTGGAAGCTGTCCTGTTCCCATCATACTGTCCCTGTTTACCATAAATGGCGTAGACATTTCAGTATAACCGTGCTCTCCTGTGTGAAGGTCAAGCATAAAGCTGATTAATGCCCTTTCAAGTCTTGCGCCTGCTCCTTTGAATATGCTGAATCTGGCACCTGATATTTTTGATGCCCTTTCAAAATCCAGGACATCAAGCTTAGTTCCAATATCCCAGTGAGCTTTTGGCTCAAAATCGAATTCTCTTGGGGTTCCATCTTTCCTCATCTCAATATTGTCCTCATCGGATTCACCTTCAACAACACTATGGTGTGGTGTGTTTGGAATCTGAAGAAGCATACTCTTTAACTGATCATCTACGTCCTTGACCTGTACGTCAAGCTCCTTTACCTTATCTGAAAGTTCTTTCATCTGGGCAAAAATCTCGGTTACATCCTTGCCTTCCTTCTTTAATTTTGGGATTTTCTTTGAAACCTTGTTCTGCTCTGCTTTCATCTCTTCAACCTGAACAAGTACTTCCCTTCTCTTTTCATCAAGTTCAATCACCTTGTCAATCGGGTAATCACCATGTCTCTTTGCAAGAGCTACCTTGACTTCTTCGGTATCCATTCTAATTCTCTTGATATCCAACATAATATTCCTCCTCCTTCTCCTAATAATTAAAAAACTCCCATCCCTATATAGTATAGGGACGAGAGTATACCCGCGTTGCCACCCTAGTTAGCCGTATCACGGCTCACTCGAATAATACTGGCTCAGGGTTGGATTCAGTAATTCCGTCTTCCGGTTCGCACCTACCACCGGCTCTCTTAAAGACTTTCTTGCCTACTATTTCCCTTCACTGCCTTATTTAATTAAAATCAATTATAGCATATCTGAGTTCATTGTCAATAGACTATTCTTTATAAGGTGGTATTTCAATGGTCTTAATATCCTCAGCTTCTAACATTTCAAGCTTTTCCACAACCGCTTTGTAGATTTCTGGAAATCCTGATGTAAGGATCTGAAGAGTTCCCTTTCCTTCTTTTTTTAAGGTCCCCTGCGCATGGAGGACCATCCTCATGGCTTTTGCCTGCTGAAAACCTGGATTTATGTAGTTGAGTGTCGGGTCAAGTTCCAGGAATACATCTTCTACAATTGGATAATGTGTGCATGCCAGCACAATATTATAGAAGTTTCCCATCTGGGATATGCTTTGAAGATGACCACTGATCGTATCGTATATCTCCCTTGACCTATAGTCCCCCTTATCAACCAGCTCAGCCAGTCTAGGACTCTTTTCGGAGGATATTTCATAGTCCTTTCTTCTCTCTCGCAGAAGCCTCTCATAGGCTTTTGTCCTAATGGTGAAATCCGTTCCCAATATTACCATCTTATTGATTCCCATATTTTCAATGTGATCGACAGTAGGTGAGATTATATCCACGATGGGAAAATCAAATTTATCCCTGAATCTATCTGCCATTGTTGAAATAGTATTACATGCAATAGCTACCATTTTGACATCTCTCTTCTCAAAATATTTGAGCATTGCCATTGTTAAACGATAAATCTCTTCTTCGTCGCGATTTCCGTATGGTACATTTTTACTGTCTCCAAAGTATATGATGTCCTCATGGGGCAAAATCTTTTGAATTGACTTTACCACAGTAAGTCCTCCTACACCTGAATCCAGTACTCCTATTGGTTTCTCCATATAATTCCTCCCAAATTAAAGTGACATATCCCCTCGTTTTATGTAACCCTTCTTTCTCATCCACTCTGAGACAGAAAAGGAAATAAGTCCAGGGAATACAAAGTGCATCATAAGTATGATTAAAAATACATAGGCGCTAGCGCCCATTGTCTCTACCATGGCAAACTGACCTACAAGTCCGCTGGTTCCCATCCCCGCCCCAAGGGAATTGCTTCTCATTTCCAAAAGATATGTTGAAACCGGTCCCAGTATTGCCGAAGCAACAATTGAAGGGATCCATATCAATGGATTCCTTACAATATTTGGAATCTGGAGCATTGAAGTACCCAAGCCTTGAGCAACCAGACCTCCCATTCTATTTTCCCTGTAGGATGCCACAGCAAATCCTACCATATTGGCTGCACATCCTACGGTTGCTGCTCCTGCGGCAAGTCCTGAAAGATTGAGGGATATGGCCAATGCTGCCGAACTGATTGGGAGTGTCAGTGTAATACCCATGATAACTGCTACTATGATTCCCATCGGTATCCTGTGCAATTCAGTAGCCTGATTGATTATTGCTCCTATCCCAGTCATAAAAGCTGCTATATATGGAGATATGTAGCTTCCAACAATACCACCCACAAGAATTGTTATCATAGGAACAAGAATTATATCAAATTTGGTCTTGCCTGCTACTAGCTTTGAAATCTCAGCCCCTGCCAAAGCTGCAACAAATGCACCTACTGGTTCTCCTATTGCAATTACAGCAGCAGCTCCGTCAAAGGATACACTGCCTGCTCCTATGGCACCTGCCACTGCAGATGCAAATATTCCAAGTGGTGGTGCACCTACGCTGTATGCAACACCAACTCCAATGGCAGGTCCCATCATCCTTTGAGCTACATTCCCAAAGTACACCAGGGAAGGTATGTCTCCATAAACTCCTATCTGTCTTATTATCAGACCAATAAGAAGGGATGCGAAGAGGCCCAAGGCCATCCCGTTAAGTGTTTTTACAATATAATCCTGTATTCCCGTCACTTTTTTTGCCATTACTCGACTCCTCCCAGTATTATTCCCACCTGAGATCCTTACCGTAGAATCTCAGTGGTAAAAATTTGTCGAAAATTCTTGAGAATACTCTGTCTGTGTATATCTCAGAAATTTCATTTGGTGTAAGATTTGTTGATATGATTGTCTTCTTACCTGCTAAAAGTCTTGTGTTTACAATGTTGAATATCTCGGCATTGGTAAAGGTATTTGAGATTTCAGTTCCAAGATCGTCAATAATCAAGAGGTCTGCCTGGAACAAAAGATTGTACTCGTATTCGGATATTTCACTATTGCCTTTTCTAAACCTTCTCTTTTCAAGGATATCCAAGATTGTAAAGGCAGTCTGGTATATGACTATCTTGTTCTTATCCAGTAGTGCCTTTGCAATACAGCTGCAAAGGAAAGTCTTCCCAAGTCCGGTCGTTCCATAAAAAAGAAGATTCTCGCCGTTTTTTTCATCAAAGTTTGCAATAAAACCTTCAGCATAGCTTAGGATATCCATCATATTCTCTCTTGGAGTCAATTCTTCCCCGTCAAAAGGTTCCGTGCTGAAAAGCTCAATATTGAAGTTCTGGAAGTTCTCCTTGTGAAGGATGTTCTCTAGATTTGACATCTTGTAGGATCTATTGATCAAAAGCTGCTTCATGCAGTTG
The DNA here is from genome assembly GCF_049310905.1 of Gudongella sp. DL1XJH-153. Classification (NCBI taxonomy): domain Bacteria; kingdom Bacillati; phylum Bacillota; class Tissierellia; order Tissierellales; family Tissierellaceae; genus Gudongella; species Gudongella sp. DL1XJH-153. The sequence goes on along the minus strand of NZ_JBMEMN010000014.1, from coordinate 40,126 downwards.
CATCTCTTGGAATCATCCATATATCCTGTATCCTTACACTTGTTGCAGGTATACTTTGGCTCAAGATAATCTGCTGAAATATTCCCTTCAGTCATATGATATGCCTTTTCCATTTTCAGGGCTTCAATTTTTTCCCTAGCTTCCTTGGCAGCCTTCTCTGAATTCTCTGGCTTTAAAAGAACAGTTTTTGCCATCTTCAGACCGGTTCTTCTTATTTCATCATCAATTTCCCTAACTTTGGGAATCTTTTTATAGATCTCCTGTTGCCTTTTTCTCAAATCATTATCTGCCTTATCCCTTCTTCTTTCATAAATAAGCTGTATTTCCTTCAATACGGGATTATTCATCTGAATCACCGCTTCCCTTCATTCTGTGAGCTTCTCGCTTTCTCTTTGCCATATTTTCAAGATCCTCAGGAGAATACTTGGCACTTCTTTGTTCAAAGTTGTGAAATCTGGTCTTGTGAGGTGTGGTTTTTTTGCCTGAAGCCTTGTATTGCTTCTTCTCAGGCTTTTCATCCTGCTTGTCAAGAACCTCAATATCTTCCACTTTCCTGATGCCTTTCCTGTACCAGTCACTTATGACTCCATCGATGTAATTAACAGTTGGATACTGGACCTTGTTGGCCGCCTCGCACCCCTTGAGTACCAAATCCATTGAGTATCCGTACTGGTCAAACCACTTGTTGACCAGGCTCATATCGCCATCGGTTACTCCTTTGTGCTCCAGACCTATTGATTTCATTACCTTCTGATACCTGAAATACTTTTGGTCGACCTTGTTGAAATACTCCATTACCGCATCCATATTAGTGAGTCCCTGATCATACCAATTCCTTATTATCCCTTCAATGTACTTGACACTTCTTTTGTTCTTGACTTCCGCTCCGTAACTAAAAGCCTTTTCAATTACATCGGGATTCATATTGAAATCCTGTACCCATGAAAGAACCTGCTTCTTTTCCATTGGTGTTGTCTGCCTTCTCATCATATAATCAATATTGTTGAACATTTTATTTATTACCGGAATCTGATTTGCCTCGATAAGATCCTTCTGGCTGGAAGCTCTTGGCTTTTTCTCTTCACTGCTACTCTTTTGTGTCATAAGATTGTTTTTTATAAAAAGCTGTTTGAGGTTCAGAAAGGTTACTGTGTAATCCACATTATCTGACCCTTCTTTTCTTATAATCCCCTTGTTTTCCCAAAAATCCCAGGCTCTTAAAACATCCTCCATGGGAATGTCCAAATGCTTTGATATTGTCTTGTTGGTTACCTCAATTCTGTCATCTCTGTCATGGGCATATTTATAGCCCAGCAAATAGACCTTAACATAAGTTCCATTGGCCATGGGCATATAGTCGTTCAGGAATATATTTTCTATGGGGGTGTCTCCCAAATCCATATCTGTTGTCTCAATTATAAAACTCATTCTCTGATCATCCCCTTAACCTGACCTTCCTTCCCTCTAAATCTCTTCTTTGTAAGCTTCATTTTGTAGATATAATTATATATCTTTTCATCTTTAAATACAAAATAAGATTTTGAAGCCATTATTTCAGGATGACTCCTGTCAATCCCTTCCACTGGAAATAAATCAGTATAATACTCAAATGTTACAAATCCAAACTTCTCGTATAAATGGATTGCCCTCTTGTTAAACTCAGCTACTTCAAGATAGAGTGTTTTCATCTTCATCTCATTGAAATAGTATGGTAAAAAAATCTCCAGGCTTTCTGTACCATACCCCTTGCCCAAATGATTTGGATCAAAGACTATCCCAAAGAATGAACTTCTTCTAAAAAAATCCTTGTTCTTTATTCCTAAATAGCCAACCAATATTCCTTCTTCATTGTGTACTCCAAAATATTTGTTAAAAATGGTAAAGGTTTTGTACCGAAACCATTTTTTTATTTCTCGATCTCCTTCATAAGGAAAATTATAATCTCTCAAAAGAACAGTTTCGTGTGTTCCCCAACTTCTCATTGACTGGGCATCTTCCATGCTTAAAGGAGTTATTTTTATTCGGTTTCCTCTTATTATCATGTTTTTCACATCTCCACATAGAAATAACTTCGAGGTCTCCCCTCGAAGCTATTTTACACTATAATCTCAAGTTAATCAAAGTCAACTTATATAATTCCCATCAATATAAAATGTGTTGATTTATAGACTATTACAGGATCTTTAAATATTCTAATTCTCCCCTGCCCCCATATACCTCTCCATATTAAGGAACTTGGTGTATTCATTCTTGAATACCAGGTCAACCTGTCCAGTTGGACCATTCCTGTGCTTTGCTATTATAACTTCTCCAATATTCTTCTTTTCTGATTCAGGATCGTAATAGTCATCTCGGTAAAGGAACATAACTACATCGGCATCCTGCTCAATTGCTCCTGATTCCCTAAGGTCAGATAAAATTGGTCTGTGGTCTGAACGTAGCTCAGGCGCACGAGATAGCTGAGATAATGCAAGTACAGGACATTCCATCTCCTTGGCCAGTGCCTTTAACCCTCTTGAAATCGCTGAGATTTCCTGTTGTCTGTTTTCAACTCGGCCATCCGCTTGCATCAGCTGAAGATAATCCACCACAATAAGGTCAAGGCCTTTTTCAACCTTCAACCTTCTGCATTTGGCCTTCATCTCCATCAGTGATATTCCAGCAGTATCGTCTATGAATATATCCATCTTTGACAAAGGAGCCATGGCATTTACAATTTGAATCCATTCATCATCAGATAGATTTCCACTTATTATCTTCTGAAGATCGACATGTGCAGTTGCACTTATAATTCTCTGTACAAGCTGCTCTTTTGACATCTCCAGTGAAAACACTCCCACTTTACCTTTTCCCTTAAGGGAAGCATTTGTGGCAATATTAACACCCAGTGCAGTTTTTCCCATTGAAGGTCTTGCGGCAAGAAGAACCAGCTCAGATTTCTGGAGACCAGACAACTTATGGTCAAGGTCAGCAAACCCTGTGGTAAGACCTGTTAATTCTCCTTTATTGGCTGCTCTTTCCTCAATCTGTGCAAAGCTTGAAAGCAGCACTTCACTTATTGGATGAAACCCTTGCTTGTGAGCTCCCTGAGTTATATCGAATATGTTCTTCTCTGCCTTTTCTATTATTGAATTTACACTGTCCGAGTTGTCATAGGCAAGTCCCATTATTTCATTACTTGATCCTATCAGCCTTCTTAGTATTGACTTCTCCTGCACTATGTCGCAATAATACTTGGTGTTCGCCGTAGTAGCAACACTTCCAGACAGGTTTGCCAGATAAGTTGCTCCACCTATACTATCTAGGGTGCCCCTTCTTTTAAGCTCTTCTGAGAGGGTTACCAGGTCGACAGGTTCATTCCTGTTGTTAAGCACAAGAACGGCCTCGTAAATCTCTTTGTTTGCCTCTTTGTAAAAGTCATCGGCTCTAAGATGTTCAATTGCTGTGTTTATGGCTTCCTTGTCAAGCAGCAATGCTCCTATGACCGATTGCTCTGCCTCCATGCTATGTGGAGGTATTCTTCCAATGCCTGTTTCCATTTGATTCACCTCTTATTCTGCGGACACGTCCACCTTTAATGTAGCCGATACATCAGGATATACCTTAACTTCAACCTCTGTAACTCCTGTTGTCTTTATGTTTTCCTTCAACTCAATCTTTCGCTTGTCTATATCAATTCCATGCTGCTTTTTGAGTCCATTTGAAATGTCCTGAGAGGTTACTGATCCGAAAAGTCTTCCTTCTGTACCGCCCTTGGCTTTAAGGTCGACTGTAAGCTTCTCAATCTTTTCCTTGAGTTCCATGGCTTCCTTCATTTCGTTCTCCTTTTGGTTGGCCTCTTCTGCTTTTGATGCTTTCCACTTTTTAATATTTTCCGGAGTTCCCTCGATTGCTATATTTCTTGGGATCAGATAGTTTCTGGAATAACCATCTTTAGCGTTTACGAGATCTCCTGCTTGCCCCATGCCTTTAACATCCTTTAAAAGTATGATTTTCATCTCTTTTCACCTTCCTTTAAATACTTATCTATTATATCTGTCAGAAGCTTTTCAGCTTCTTTCATTGATGCCTTCTCTACTTGGGCTCCGGCACTGGTTAAGTGTCCGCCTCCTCCAAGTTTTTCAAGTATAAGCTGAACGCTAATGCCTCCCAGAGAACGACCGGATATGTGGATTTTTTCATCCAATTGACTTAATACAAAAGAAGCTTCGACATCATTAATATTAAGAAGCTCATTTGCAGCCTGGGCTGCAATCAGAATTGAATCCTCCATCTGCTTTTCCAGTCTTCCTATTGCAATTCTATCAAATATTATCTTAGAAGACTTTATTACCTCCGCCTTATTAACGAATGTGCTGAAGTCATCCCGGAATAATTGCTTGACTATTGTGGTGTCCGCGCCAGCTCTCTTTAGAACAGAAGCCGCTTCAAAGGTACGAACTCCAGTCTGGAAGCTAAAATTCTTTGTATCTACGGTTATTCCTGCAAGCAGAGCTTCTGCTTCAAACTTCGTTAGATTGGTCTCATCACCCATATAGGTCAAGACTTCTGTAACAAGTTCAGCTGTCGATGATGCATAGGGCTCAAGATATGTTAAAACTGGATTGTTGATAAATTCAGCACCTCTTCTGTGATGATCAATGACTACCACCTTCTGAGTCAATTCAAGCAACTCAGGCGCCTCTGTAAGACTTGGTTTGTGGTTGTCCAAGACTATAAGCAAAGATTTTTCATCCATGATTTCTGAAGCTTCATTTCCAGTAATTATACTCTTAAGCATATCAGGGCTATCTTTTCTCATTCTCTCCATAAGATTTCTAATGGATGGATTCTCTCCGTTTAAGACGATAAACCCCTCCTTTTTCCTGTTGGTTATTGCTCGCATTATTCCAACACTGGAGCCGATGGAATCCATGTCTGGATTCTGATGACCCATGACAAATACTCTTTCATTCTGGTCAATAAGCTGTCTCAAGGCATCTCCAATAACCCTCGCCTTGACTTTATTTCTCTTCTCCACTGCCTTTGACTTGCCACCATAGAAATCAAATGTATTGCCTACGTTAATAACCGCCTGGTCTCCACCTCTACCAAGTGCAATATCAATTGCAGCGCTAGCGTTTTCGTAGGAATCCAGCAAAGTCTCTCCTGCCTGACAAACTCCTATGCTCAATGTTATAGGTATGATGTTACCCATACTCATATCCCTTACTTGATCCATAAGGTCAAAATTCTTTGATTTTATAGCCTCAAGTCCACCCTGATTAAGAATCACCATGTACTTGTCGTTCTCGTACTTTCTTACAATCCCCTGATATTCACCAAAATAGCTATTTATAAGCTGGTCTATCTCTGCCAGTACAATAGGTCTGTGGATATCTGGAGTTGAGTTTTTTACATCATCGTAATTGTCAACATCAACAAGAGCCACAACGGTTTTTTCTCGTATATGCTCATTTCTAAGTACTACGTAGTCTGTATCATCAACCCAATATAGGACAGTTATCTTCCTTTTTCCTGAAGTCTTCTTGTCCTCCAGAAAATTTGGATATACCTGAAAATATTTGTCCATATACTTTATTGAAACTGACTCATTTTCTTTTTTCTTAAGCAACTCAGTAAGATTAAAGTCATCAACAAGTTCGCTAATGGACTTGTTAACGATCTCCTCTTCTCCCAGAAGTGTAAGGAATGGAGTGTTATACCATGTTATTTTCCCTTCATTGTCAATAAATACCATTGGAAATGGCATGTTGAAAATTGCATGTTTGGCGGCAGAATCGAAATTCTGTGACAGGCCTTCTACGTATCTGGCCAACTCCTTGTTTTTTTCCTCTATCTTCTTAGAGTTGTAATAAACAAGATAGGCAAGTATGATGCCCATTATAAAAGCAAAAATAGGTTGGAAAAATGCTATTATCAGCACCGATAGTCCGATTACAATCAGATACAATTTTGTGTCAGCCCATGTAAACATTTTATATTTCATATTTTTCCTCCTACTGGGTTTTTCTTCTTAGTTTCCTGAAATCAAGGACCATATCCATTCCACCTAAAAGTGTTATGGCGGTCAGCACCGGCGAAATTAAAATGGCCATGAAGATTGCCAGTCCCCTCATAAACATATTCATTTTCCACTTTATCATAAAAAAGTTTATTACAGCCAGTCCCTGGAGTATAAAAGCAACCCCAACCAGAACCATCATGTTTAAAAATATTGTATCATAATATGTCCCATCCATACTTCTTCCAATAAAAACTCCCAGAAACATTATAAGAACACCAAGTGCAAAATTATTTGGAACTGTGAATTTATGAAGCCAGGGCATCTGAAGTATCCCAACACCCAGTTTTCTAAGTATCCATACGGTTATAATGTAATTGGTATAACTTACTACAAGTGCCATAAACATTAAAATTGATGGAAGTATAAGGATAATATACTTGTATGCATCCTCCAACATAATCCTCGCACTATCCAACTCGTAGTTGCTAAGACCCATCCCTTCAAGCATCTGAAGCTGGATAAACAAAGTTTCCTTGAAGGTTCCTTCAATCTGCTTGATTATGCTTAATCCTGTTAGGCTATCTGCCAAATAGAAAACTATCAAGGTACTTGTGAAAAAAAACAAAATTCCTGTGACAAGAACCTGTAATGGTCTCCTTCTTTTTTTCATTCCATAAACCAGGACCAGACTCAAGGGACCGAATAAAATCAAGAGAATTATTCCATTTACAAGATACCCTGTACCTACACCTATTATTAATGATGCAACTGTAACCACAACTGCGGCTGGGTTGATTCCATTCTTGATACCATATACAACAACACCAACTGGAAACAAAATAAGCACAAGTGGTGTTAGGTATACAGATAAAAGTCCCACAAGTACTACCACAGCTACTGCTCCTGCACCCTCTATCAGCGGTTGCATCAATTTATTATCATCTTTCATGAGTCTCACCTCAAGTCTCGTATTAGTGTCAGAATTAGTCAATTTACTGCAATGCTTATCCTTGATTATATATTAATTTGAAGACAATTAAAAGCCTCGTTGTGTTGTAAATCTCTAACAAAGAAAAAAGAGAGGTCTCCCTCTCTCTTACTCAGCGCTATATGGCAACAATGCAACTTGTCTTGCTCTTTTAACAGCAATTGTAAGCTGTCTTTGGTGCTTTGAGCAAGTTCCGGAAACTCTTCTTGGTAGAATCTTTCCTCTTTCTGTGATATACTTCTTAAGTTTGCTAACATCTTTATAGTCGATATGTGTTGATTTGTCTGCACAAAAGCTACACACTTTTTTTCTTGGTTTAAACCTTCTTTGCATCCTTTTCCCCTCCTTGATTAGAATGGAATATCATCATTGTCGGTAGGGTGGAATCCGTCTATGTCTGAGAAGTCCGATCCGGTTGAACCTGATGATTTCTGAGTGTTGTCTCCCCATTCAAGGAATTCAACATTGTTTGCCACAACTTCAGTTGTGTAAACTTTTTTCCCATCCTTGTCATCATAGCTTCCAGTCTGAATTCTGCCGTTTACGCCAACCAGTTTCCCTTTATTAAGGAAATTAGCGCAGTTCTCTGCTACTTTTCCCCATACAACAATTCTAATGAAATCAGCAGTAGGCTGATTTTTTGATTCCATTTCCATTTTCTTTTCTTTCGAAAGATTTTTATCTACAGCCAACGTGAATGTGGAGACTGGCGTACCTGAATTCGGTATATATCTTAACTCAGGATCCCTTGTAAGTCTTCCAATTAAAACAACATTATTCAAAATACTCACCGTCCCTTAGATTATTCTTCGTCTCTAGTGATCATGTGTCTCATAATGCCGTCTGAGATCTTGGCAATTCTGTCGAACTCATTGACAACGTCTGCGTCTGATTCAAAGTTGATCAGTACATAATACCCTTCAGCCAAATCATCGATTAGATATGCTAGCTTTCTCATTCCCCATTCGTCTACTGTTGTCACTGTACCGCCTGCCTCGATTATCTTCTTGAATCTCTCAAGCAGCGCATTTCTTTTTTCTTCCTCAAGATTAGGGTAAAAGATTACCATCGCTTCATATTTTCTCATTTATTTCACCTCCCTATGGACTATCGGCCCTATTTTCATTAATAGAGCAAGGAACACTAAAGTAGTATAACACAACTCAATGAATATTTCAATTGTGATTTCAAGTCATAGTGAGTAAACCTGTAATTTTACAATTTTTTTTACATAAATTTAACACAGTGCAAGAATTAACTTTACAGTTGGGTATTATAATGGTAGTAGAAAATAAATAATGATAAAGGATGGTTTTTATGAGAAGTAGATTTGATCAGGAGCTAGATAGACTTAATGAAGAGCTTGTACAGATGGGAAACCTTGTGGAGAGTTCCATTGAAGCAGCGGTATCAGCATTAAAGACGCAAAATATTGACCTTGCACAAAGAGTTGTGGACGGAGACCGTGAGGTAAACAACAAGGAAAGGGAAATTGAGGACATGGCGATGAAGCTTATTCTTCGTCAGCAGCCTGTTGCAAGTGACCTTAGGCTTATTTCTGCAGCACTTAGAATGATAACAGATATGGAAAGAATAGGCGACCAGGCGGCAGACATATCTGAAATTACAATTTTTCTTGCAGATCAGACTTATTTGAAAGAGTTGATCCATATCCCACAAATGGGTGATGCAACGATCAAGATGGTACGAGAAAGTATCGATGCCTTTGTAAGAAAAGACCTTGAGCTGGCAGTAAAAGTAATTCAGTATGACGATGTGGTTGATCAATTATTTGATGTTATCAAAGAAGAGCTTATTGGTCATATCAGGGAAAATACAGGCTCCAGTGAACAGGCAATAGATTTTATGATGATTGCAAAATATTTTGAGAGAATCGGTGATCATGCCCAGAATATAGCAGAATGGGTTTACTATGCCATTACAGGAGAACATTACAACAGGAGTTGATTTTATTGAGTCTAATATATTGTGTGGAGGACGATGAGAGCATAAGGGAACTTATTCTCTATGCCTTGAAAAATGCGGGCTTTGAAACACTAGGATTTGAGAGTGGCTCAGATTTGGATTTCGAAAAAATTCCAGATCTCTTGCTTCTTGATATTATGCTTCCTGGTGACGATGGATATGAGATACTTGCCAAGATTAGGAATAATCCAAGAATTGCTCATATCCCAGTTATAATGCTCACATCAAAGACAAGTGAATACGACAAGGTACGGGCACTTGACATGGGAGCAGATGACTACATGGACAAACCCTTTGGAGTTATGGAACTACTTTCAAGAATAAAGGCAGTGCTTCGAAGATCTGGCGCCCAGAAAACTTCTGAGGGGCTATGCATTCATGGAATATGTCTTGACTCCGAGAGACACAGGGTCATTGCCGATGATAGAGAAATTATCCTTACTCCCAAGGAATTTGATCTTCTTCATTATCTTATGAGAAATCAAGGACTTGTACTTTCAAGAGACAAGATTATGAATGAGGTATGGGGTTTTGATTTTGAAGGAGAGACCCGTACAGTGGATGTCCATATAAGAACCCTTCGAATGAAGCTTGGAGATAGCGGCGAGTCTGTCGAAACAGTCCGTGGTATCGGTTACAGATTCGGAGGTGATTTTTAGGTGGAAAAAAGAATATATGCATATCTGGCTACTGTTATGGCGATAACTATGCTGGTAACTCAAATTATTCTATCCTTTCTAATGAAAGACTATTATTCTAGCGTAGGGGACCCCAGCATTGTATCTATCGGGGAAATCTTCGTAGCAATGATTCCTGCCATGCTTGGAATTCTTGTCTTTCTATTAGTGATTCTTTTTGTTCTTTCCAGCAAACTAACAGACCGAATTCTCACTCCAATCAAGAAAGCAGCCGATAGTATTGAGAGTATCCTATCTGGTAAAAATGTCCGGGAAGCCTCAATCTATCCTGAAGTTAGACCTTTTATTCAGACAATAGGCCATCAGAAAAAACAAATTGATATGGCCATCAGCGAGCTGAGAGAAGCTGAGAAAATGCGGAGAGAGTTTACGGCAAATGTTTCCCACGAGCTTAAAACTCCACTGACAAGTATAAATGGATTTGCTGAAATGATTGCTTCTGGTACGGCACCAAAGGAAGATACCATAAAGTTTGCCGGTATAATTCATAAGGAAGGTACTCGGTTGCTACAACTGATAGACGACATTATAAATCTTTCGCGTCTCGATGCAACTCAGACACAACAGGAATTTGAAATTCTTGAAATTGATAAGCTTGCTGGTGAAATAATAGATCAATTAAGATTCAGGGCAAAGGACAAGGATATTGATCTTCATTTCGAAGGGGAATCTATATCAACCAGAGGTAACAGGAGAATGATTGAGGACCTTGTGTATAATCTTATTGACAATGGTATAAAATACACAGATATCGGTGGCAAAGTCATGTTATCTACATCCTCGGAATCCGACGGAGTAGTTATTCAAGTATCCGATACTGGAATAGGCATCCCCATGGAAGATCAGGCAAGAATCTTTGAGCGCTTCTATCAAGTTGATAAAAGTAGATCAAAAAAAGCAGGTGGATCTGGTCTTGGTCTTTCAATTGTAAAGCATATTGTTCAAAGTCATGGCGGCTCTATTAACCTCAAAAGCAGTCCAGGTAATGGAACTACAATAACTGTCAAACTTCCCAAGTAAAAATCAGGTTAAAAAAATGGTATTCCTAAAATTTTAGGAATACCATTTTTAAAGTCTATATTATTCTACTAAATCTTCTATTGAGTTAATATCCATATATGCAGGAACTATAAGTCCAATTCTCGCACCTTCAAGGTTAGCTCCAAGATCTTCAAATTCACTTTCATATTTATCATAATGGTCTCCGTGAGTTCCAGGCAACCAAGCTGCTACTATTGCATCAGTTTGTCCTGAAGCTACTGCTTCCCACATTGGTCCGTTTTCAACTTGGGTAAGTGTAACATCATAACCCATATCTGAAAGAACCGTTCCTATTACGTTAGTTGAAGCAATTTCTGAATCCCATGCAACATATGCAACATTGATTTCAGCGCCATCTACAGCATCTACTCCGTCAGTCCATTCAGCTACCTTATCCTGATTGTTGTCAACCCATTCTCTTGCAACATCAGCAGGTTCTCCACCTTCGTTAACTAGAACCATTACATCTTCCATGTCTGATCCTTCCCAGTAGAAATTATCAAGTATTTGATAAGCTTCCGGTAAATCTTCACTTAATCCTGCTCTTGCAATCGTGTGAATATCTTCAGCTTCTCCGAATGATCCTTTTGGATCGTCAAGATACTTAAGGTCATATGCTGCAAATTTCCAGTGTGGATTCCAGCCAGTAACGATAATTGGCTCTTCGTTAGCTATTGCATCTCCAAGTGCCTGTGTCATTGCTGCACCTGAACTGGTTTGTACTGTGTACTCCAGACCATAATCTTCTACTGCCTCTTCTGCTGAACGAACAACTCCTGCACCAGCATCAATTCCTGTTATAGTGTAGTCAAGCTGCTCTCCAATTGAACCAGTTTCTTCTCCACCGTTTCCACCATCACTTGCACATCCTGCCAAAGCAAGTGCAAAAACTGCTATTGCAATTAATGCAAACTTCTTAAAATTCTTGTTAAACATAAAATAAATTCCTCCTTAGATATATCATTACTTATTTCCGTATTGAAATAAGTGTTGTCCTTGTTTTAGTACTTCTTCTTATTCATTACCTGTATCAGTCTGTCAAGTATTATTGCAAGTATTACTATTGCAATACCTGAAGCAAATCCCTGACCTGCCTGGTTTCTTCCAATAGCTCTGTAGACTTCTGTACCAAGACCTTCTGCACCGATCATGGATGCTATTACAACCATTGAAAGGGCAAGCATTATTGTCTGGTTTATACCTTGCATTATTGTATTCTTTGCCAATGGCAGCTGAACCTTGAAAAGTTTCTGCGTGCCTGTAGCCCCGAAAGCATCGGATGCTTCTATCAACTCAGTCGATACTTCCCGAATACCAAGGTTTGTCAGTCGAACCACTGGTGGCATTGCAAATATAACTGAAGCAATTATTCCCGGTACCATTCCGATACCAAAGAATGAAACTGCAGGAATAAGATATACAAATGCCGGCATTGTCTGCATAAAGTCGAGTATAGGTTTTACTATATTTTCAACCGTTTCACTTTTAGCCATCCATATTCCAATAGGGATTCCAAAAACAATTGCTACCAAACTCGCTGAAAGTATCAACGACAAGGTCAGCATTGTACCTTCCCAGTAATCCAGGTTCCAAATAAGCAACAAGCCCAATAGAACGAATACAGGGAGGCCCCATACTTTTTTTGTCAGATATATTGTTATTATTACCATCAAGGCAATAAAAACCATTGGTGGCAAGAACATCAATACGTCACTTATTATGTTTACAAAAGTATCCAGGAATTCACTTATGGGATCAAAAAACCAACGTGCATTGCTTCTTAGGTAGCTGACCATAGTATCAACCCAGCTTACCAAAGGTATTTGTGGTATATTATTCATCCAGATTCACCTCATTTCCTGAAAGTGCAGCCAATACAGCTCCACGAACAATGATTCCCTTCAATATTTTCCCTTCTGTAACAGCAACAGGAATCGGGGTATCATAGATGACTTTAAATAAATCATTCAAGGATATATCTGGTGGAACTGTTGGAATATCTTTCTCGATAATTTCATCCAGGTCCTTGATACCGTTATCAACAGCTTGAGCTGCTGCCTCTGCAGTAACAATACCGTATAGTTCATGATTGTTTTTTGTAACATATACACTGGAAATTCCAGCCTTCTTCATTCTCTGAAGTGCAACCCTTGGACCATGCTTTTCAATCTGAATGGTCTCTGGCTTAATCATTACATGAGCTGCAGTAAATACCTTTGATCTATCAACATCTTCAACAAATTTTTCAACATAATCATCAGATGGCTTTGTCATGATTTCTTCGGGAGTCCCTATCTGAACTATTACCCCATCCTTCATAAGAGCTATCCTGTCTCCTATCTTAAGTGCTTCGTCAAGATCATGGGTAATAAAAAGGATTGTCTTCTTCATTGTCTGCTGCAATTCCAATAATTCATCCTGCATGTCTTTTCTTATTAGTGGATCCAAAGCGGAAAATGCTTCATCCATCAACAATACATCTGGATCATTGGCAAGTGCCCTAGCCAAACCTACCCTTTGCTGCATCCCTCCGGAAAGCTGATTGGGATACTGGTCTTCATATCCCTTTAATCCAACCATCTCTAAAGCTCTTCTAGCTCTTTCTTCGATTTCAGTTTTATCAACACCCTGAATTTCCAATCCATATCCAGCATTTTCAATGATTGTTCTGTGTGGAAACAATCCAAAATTCTGAAATACCATGCTTAGTTTTTTTCTTCTGGTTTCAATTAATTTTTTCTTGTCCATTTTTGACAGATCTTCACCGTCAATCATAATAGTTCCACCTGAAGGTTCAATAAGTCTATTTACCAATCGAATCAATGTTGACTTTCCACTTCCAGATAAACCCATTATTACAAATACTTCTCCAGTATTTACATCGAAGGAAACTCTGTTAACACCAACAGTCATACCTGTTTTCTTAAGAATTTCATCTTTTGTTTTTCCTTCTTTTAGTAGTTTTATTCCCTGCTTGGGATTCTTACCGAAGATCTTGGTTAAATCTTCCACTACAATCTTTTTCATTCATTCACCCCGTTCTTTAACTCTCAAAATGTTGCATTCCTATATATATTAGTTGAATCCCTGAAGCTTATCTACAGCTATTTATCCTATAAGCATCTGTAAAATATGGATTCAAATGAAATATTCCAATAATTAGTCAGAAAAAACCTCAACAGAATTTCTTTGAGGCTCCACTTAACTAGTATACAGGTTTTTGAGAAAATGTCAAGCGTTTATTCTGATTATATTGTTTGTTGCGTTTGTTCAGTTTTTTCTGTACAATAATAAGTATACATCATTTTGATGAAATATTGTTGATTATTGCTTAAATAATCTATATTATATTGCTTAAATAATCTATAATGATTTTATAGGCTGTTGAATTTTTTAGAAGCAAATAATTTACTTATAGCAGTAGATTTATATGGAATACCCACTAGGAGGATTTAAATGTCTGAGAACCAATTATTAATTATGAATGAAGTTGAGGAAATTAAAAACAAGGCTACTGCAGCTCTTGCCAAGCAAATAAATTTTTATGGATTAAATCTGTCAGAATCTCGATTGTTTTCACTGATGTTTATTGAAGATGCCCCCATGACTCTGGATGAGATGAGCAAGCAGCTGGGCATGAGTAAAACATCAATGAGCACGGGCATTCACAGTCTGCAGGATGCAAAAATGGTTGAACAGACCTGGAAAAAAGGAGTAAGGAAAGATTTATACAAAGCAGAGGAAAACCTTTATGCGAGCTTTTCAAACACATACCTGGAAAAGTGGTTTTCTGTAATAAACAACAACAAGAAGACTTTCAACAGTATTTCCAGGGACATAGATTCTCTTTTGAATAAAGTCGATGAAGAGGAATTGAGAAAATCTCTATTGAGTTATTCCAGAAAGATTAATGGAATTCTTGATTTCTACAGCTATTTAGAAGTAATGTTTAGAGAGATGAAAGATAAGATGGACAATATGGAGAACGAGAATAAATAGGACTAGAAACTCTTCACCCTGTCCCCATCCATTCTGTAGACTACATTGTTTCTAATATACAGAGTCTGCTTCTTGTTTCTTGCAACAGAGTAATCCCCCTTGCAGGTAACAGTATCGATCTGGGAGATTATTCTACCTGATTCCATTTTATTGTATCCTTTTACTTCCCATAATAGTTTTTTATCCTCCCATGCCCTGTGGAAAAGTCTCAGCTGAACCTCGTCTTTGTCCACAGGGATATTGTTTTTTTTGTACTTATTGCACAACCTGCAGCTGGACACAAGATTAAAATAATCGTCTGTACCCGATTTTGAGCGAGGTTGGTAGTGATCCAAGGTCATCTGCCCAGGTTTTAGAGGTTTTCCACAATAAAAGCATCTTTGCTTGTCTCTTAGGTATATATATCTTTTATCAAGTGCTTTTCTTTTAACCATAGATATCCCCTCAACAAAAAGCAATCCTCGGAAATTAGATTTCCGAGGATTTATTTTACTTCATAGCTTCCTGTATTACTCCTGCCAACAGCTTCATTCCTTCAACAATCTTTTCATCATCCATTGCTGAGTAGTTTAGTCTCATGCTGTTTTCATGTCCACCATTTGCATAGAATGACCCACCTGGTACAAATGCCACCTTCTTTTCAAGAGCCTTTACTGCAAGATCTCTTGTGTTTATATGCTCAGGTAGAGTTACCCATGTGAATAATCCACCTTCTGGTATTGTATAGGTAACCCCATCAGGGAATTCTTCCTTCATTACATTAATCATTAAATCTCTTCTTTTTACGTATACTTCTTTTATTTTTTCTATATGCTTTTCAATGTCATACTTCTCAAGGAACATTGCAACTTCCATCTGAGATATTGTACTTGACTGAAGATCTGCTCCTTGCTTCATAAGTATATATTTGTTGAGTATTTCTGGTGAGGCTGCAATCCATCCAAGTCTGAATCCTGGACAAAGGATCTTTGAGAATGTTCCAAGATAGATTACTCTTCCCTCAGTATCAAAGTGCTTTATTGAAGGAAGCAGCTCGCCTTCAAATCTAAGCTCTCCATATGGGTTATCCTCAATTATTGCAACATCATATTTGTTTCCCAGCTCAACAAGTTTCTTTCTTTTTTCAACTGACCAGGTCTTGCCAGATGGATTCTGGAAATCTGGTATTACATAAATGAACTTGACATTTGAACCCGTCTTAAGTGCTTCTTCAAGCTCCTCCATATTCATTCCGTCATCCTCAAGTTCAATGTCAATAAAGCTAGGCTCATAAGCCTTGAATGCGTTTATTGCTCCAAGGTAACTTGGCTTTTCAAGTATTATTGTGTCTCCTGGATTGATAAACAATTTAGCAGAAAAATCAAGTCCCTGCTGTGATCCACTTGTCACAAGAATGTCTTCAGCCTTAACAAACGCCTGCATCTTTTCCATTCTAGTTGCTATTGCTGCTCTCAATGGTTGGTAACCTTCTGTTGGTCCGTACTGAAGCGCCTGTGATCCCTTCTCTTCAATTACTTGCTTTGATACAGCAATCATCTCATTTACTGGAAACAACTCAGGAGCTGGAAAACCTCCACCAAATGATATTATTCCCGGCTGAGCAGCAACCTTTAAAAGCTCCCTTATTTCTGAGGCTTTCATATTATCCATTCTCTTTGCATATTTCATAGCCATGTAAAACACCTCCGTTATTCTTCGGAAAACCTTTTCCCTCTATTACTTATAGTTTACACTTTCTCAATTAAATTGTCCAGACCATTTAAAGAACCAGTTCTGCTTTCTCGCCATCCTTGAAATACCTGTGAAGATCATATGCTGAGAAAATCCCCCTGTCTGTTACAACTCCGCTGACAAGATGAGGTGGGGTAGCATCAAATGATGGATAGTAGCCCTTAACACCTTCCATTGCCGTTCTGACACCCATTGCCTGAAGTACAAAATCTGGATCTCTCTCTTCAATTGTCACAGTATCGATTGTCTCATGACCCTTATCCGGGATTCCAGTTACAAAGTATGGAATTCCAAGATACTTGGCTACAATTGCAATCTGATATGTTCCAATTTTATTCACTACATGTCCGTCTAGGCATATTGCATCCGCTGCTGAGGTGAAAATATCAACTTTTTTCTTTTCCATTACATACGCTGCCATATTATCTGTTATAACAGTAGTATCGAAGCCCTGATCCTGAGCAACACTCGCTGTAAGTCTTGCCCCCTGGAAATATGGTCTGGTTTCAGGACAGATCACCTTGATTTCCTTGTTTCTTTCCTTGGCTTCCCTAAGCATCAATCCTACAATGGTCTCCCCAAAGCATTGGGTCATAATTGTTCCCTTATCCGGAAAGAGATCCACAAGATTTACTGCCACCTTGCCGATCCTTCTGTATCTGTTGTCAGTATGGTCAACTGTATGAAAAAATATTGCCTGATCTGCCTTAGAACCTTCCTTTAGTGCTCTTTCAGCTACTTCAAGACATCCATCTAC
Source organism: Gudongella sp. DL1XJH-153 (assembly GCF_049310905.1). Classification (NCBI taxonomy): domain Bacteria; kingdom Bacillati; phylum Bacillota; class Tissierellia; order Tissierellales; family Tissierellaceae; genus Gudongella; species Gudongella sp. DL1XJH-153. The sequence goes on along the minus strand of NZ_JBMEMN010000014.1, from coordinate 22,919 downwards.
AATTATCCTCATCCTCTTTGTAGTGGTAGGTCTTGCTGTTGACAACGTATCAGCTGCTTTTCTCAAGTATTCCAGTTGTGATTCTTCCTTTAAATCCCTGGCTTCAAAGGCAGCCAATGCCATTCCCATGCCAGCTGCGGTGTAGGGTCCTGCACTTTGGGTTACCATATCCGCTATGGCTTTGGCAACTTCCTGGTGATTCTTGCAAACCTCATACTTTACAGTAGTTGGATACACTCTTCTGTCCAATATTCTTACCTTTCCATCTTCATACCAGGCTACATTTTCATATTGAAGCATAAATGCCAGATCCCTGTCCTGTCTTGCCATCTTGCACCTCCTAGATCTCCTTAATTATCTCCCTGATAAGTCTTTCGACCTTTTCTTCAGATCTTTCTCCAACCTCGTTGACCTCCTGGGTTGTTACCGGATCTCCAGTGACCCCTGCTGCCATATTTGAGATTAGAGAAAAACCAAGAACCTTAATTCCACAGTGTGCAGCTGTAATGGCTTCTGTTACCGTTGACATTCCTACTGCATCGCCTCCGAGAATACGCATTGCCCTAATTTCTGCCGGCGTCTCAAACTGAGGTCCTGATGCGTAGAAATAGACCCCTTCCTTCAGCTCAATGCTTTCCTTTTCCCCTACTCTCTTTGCAAGGTCCCTCAGATCTCTGGTGTACATATCTGAAACATCAAAGAATCTTGGTCCAAACTCGGGGATGTTATGCCCTCTTACTGGACTCTGACCTTGAAGCTTTATATGGTCATTTATAAGCATTATGTCCCCTGGAGCCATGTCCGTATTTATGGCACCAGCTGCGTTTGTAAGAATCAAGGTTTCAACTCCCAAAAGCCTGAACACCCTTATTGGTATTGCCAGCCTTTCAAATTCATAGCCTTCATAATGGTGGAATCTTCCACTCATGCAGACTACCCTCTTTTCTCCAAGATTCCCAACAATCAGCTTTCCAGCATGACTCTCCACAGTTGATAATAAAAAATTAGGAATTTCCTTGTAGTCAATTATCACCGGATCCTTGATTTTATCAGCAAGTCCTCCAAGACTTGAACCAAGGATAAGCCCAAATTCAACCTCTCCTCCGATTTTCTCCAATATGTAGTCAGCTGCCTTTTTGTAATATCCATAAGCATATTTCACAATATTTCCCTCCCTGAGTTTATCTCCTTCAAGTATATCAGATTCATGCATGAAAAATAAGGGCCTTAAAGACAAGGCCCTTATTGATTATTCTGCAAGTTTATAAATATTGATAGCATCTTCCCTGTCTATAGTCTTTAGCGCTCCAAAACTACCCATTGATACGGCCAGGTCAGCCATTCTTTCAAATTCATTTGTAGGAAGACCCGCCTCAGTCAATGTTCTTGGCAAACCGATTTTTTTCAGAAACTCTTCAAATCGTCGTATTCCTTCAAGAGCAACATGCTCTCGTGTATTTCCAAAGGCAGATACTCCAAATATGTTCACGGCAAATTTGTTGAAAATATCGAGATTCTCCCTGTACACATATTTCATCCAGGCAGGAAAAATTACTCCAAGGGTTTCTCCATGGGTCGCACCATAAAGAGCACTCAGCTGATGTCCAAGCTGATGACTTGCCCAGTCATCTTCTCTTCCCATACCAAGTATGCCATTGTGTGCGATGGTTCCTGCAAGCATAATTTCAGCCCTTGCATTGTAGTCATCAGGATTTTTAAGAAGTATATATGCATTGTTTATAACGGTTTTTATGGTCGCCTCGGAGAGTCTGTCAGTAAGTTCAACATTTTCTGTATTTGTAAAATATCTTTCAAAGATATGGGACAATATGTCCATTACACCAGAAAATGTCTGCTCTTTTGGAAGAGTCATTGAATATTCAGGATCCATTATTGCAAAAACCGGTCTTAAAATATCGTGGTTAACTGCCAATTTTTGGCGTTCATCATAATTTGTTACTACACTGCCCATACTTGCTTCACTTCCGGTTGCGGGTATTGTAAGTACAACTCCCACAGGTAAAGCTTTCTCAACACTTTCTTTTCCGAGAAAGAAATCCCATATATCTGAATCTGACATCGCACCAAGAGCTATTGCCTTTGCTGAATCGATAACACTTCCTCCACCAACTGCAAGTACAAGGTCTATATTATTCTCCTTGGCAAGCCGGACTCCTTCCCTTACCCTTGAGAGTGCTGGATTAGGCTTGACTCCTCCAAGCTCAAAGACCTGGACTCCTGCCGTATTAAGCTGTTCCATGGTCTGCTTATATATTACGTTCTTTTTTATGCTACCTCCGCCGTAATGAAGAAGCACTCTTTTATATCTACCTTCCACAAGCTTTTGAAGATTTATAATACTCCCTCTTCCAAACTTGATCATGGTAGGTGAGTAAAAACTGAAATTTTTCATAGACAAATCTCCTCTCATTCTGGATATTTATAGTATACCCAGAAGAAAGGAGATTAGTTTTCTTAATCAATAATTCCAGTGTCTTACATTGTAAATTTCATCAACAATAGTAAGGATATCCTCGTTATCTGCATTGTTAACAAGCTTATTGTATATCTCATCCTTGCGCTCATAGGCTCCACCGCTTATCATCTCCAAAAGGAACTCTTTTAGGGCTTTTATTTCCTCAGCTGGAGGAGGATTTTCTTCAAGTCCAAGAACTGCACTACTAAAGGTATCTCCCTGAAGTCTTGATGGGTAGAATCTATCATCAAGAAGTCTCTGGACTGCCAGGTCAAAATCCCCCAGGTAGATGTGAAGAAATATCAGGCTATCAGGCAGGAAATTTTCAAGTTTTTCCAGTGCATCCCTTGCTGCCCTATAGTCTTCCCGGGCAATATATAGCTTGTATTTATTGTAATGGCTGTTATCATTGCCAAACTTGCTTAACACTTCTATTCCATCAATTACCTGATTTTCAAACTCCAGAATCTCTTCTGTATCCATTTGTGATAGTGTACTGTTTAAAAGATCCGCTTTTAGCTTTTCATCACTTATTCCTTCAATTAGTTTAAAAGCTCTTTCAAGGTTCTTTTCACCCTTTTTCCAACCTATTCCATATATTTTTACAAGACTTGAGATGGCCTCCACATTTTCAGGATCATCTTTTAGGATATCCTCATAATGCTGGATTGCTTCAGGATATTTCATTTCTGCCACAAGTTTTTGTCCCTCTGAAAGCTCCCCTTCGATAATTATGCTTGGAATTTCATCGTAGTAGGTTCTCATTGGAAAGCTGCTTGTTATAAGGAGATTGTTTTTGTCATAGGCATTTACAATTATTGGGTACTCCCCTCCAGGCAGAAACTTACCAAGTACTGCACTTGATCCCAGAAGCCATTCCTCTCCCTCAAAGGTCATCCCGCCAGTTTGATTCCTGACGTCTGATATCCTGAAGTCTGCACTTGTTCCATTGAACCTTCCTTCACCATTAACATCCTCAATCGGACTTCTGAATGATCCTCCGGATTTTTCCAATGGTTGTGAAAAGATCACAGGTTCGACTGTGTAGTAGTCAGCCTCTGGAACTTCTTCCCAGGATACTGTAAACTCATCATCTTCTACAACTTCACCTGGCTGAGGTGAATATACTTCGAAGATGTTTCTGAAGGTGTATTCAACATATTCATCATTTTGGGTCAATTCAACATATCCTGTCTCACTTTTCTGGAAGACCTTGTCTGTCAAAAGACTCGAGTCAATGCCAAGTCCCACATCATAGAGTCCATCAGCTAGTCCCATTGTTTGGAAGTATCCATGTTCGTCGGTTATTGCAACATAGCTTTCTCCCCCGATTCTAATCCCTCCATCTGCATTCAGAATATAAACCTCCACAAATGCCATGGGATCTCCTTCATATGTTACTCTACCTGTGATCTTGTTGTTACCTGAAAGAAGCTGCTCAGATTCCTGGAGCCAGAAACTTCTGCCGCCGTATGCTCCTGAAGCAAAGTAATTGTATTCTTTCTGTCTCCAATCTCTGTTCTGGTAAGATTTATATTCCTTTTTTGCATCCTGGATATTTCCCTGTGCCAGGTGGATTTCCGCCTTCAGGATATCCAGTCTTGGATCATCCATCCCTCCGTTTTCAAGCTTGTTAACTATATTTTCTGCCTCTTCAAACTCTCTGTTGACAAAGTGAAGGTATGCCTTGTAAACAAGCGAATCATCCTTTAGATTACTATTGGTATCACCATATTCGATAAGCTCTCTAAGCTCCCTGACATCTCCTTTTGCTATGGAAATATCCATAAGCATCCGATACGCATCAATATACAGTTTTTCTTCATTACGTGATGGATCTTTTTTAAGGATTTCCTTCAGCAGTTCTTCCGCCCTTGTCATATCATCCTGAGTGGTTTCTTCTCCTCCACCCCAGCCCTGCTGATAGATGGTGAATTTCTGAAAGCTCTTTACAAGACTTTTTGCATAATCCAGTCTTCCTTCGATTGAATCATCCATTTTTATGTGTCTCTCAAAGAAAAGTTCTGCTCTTGGTGAGTCTTTCTTTTCCAGATATCTTGCTATTGCAAGAGTTCCCTGAGGTATAACCCAAAGGTAGGCAACAGCAAAAACAACTAATACCAAAAGTAGTGTCTTTACCTTTAATCTAATTTTCATCTCTTGGTCACCTCTCTGTCTTCCTGTATCATAACCTGGGATCCAGCAATATCAATTGTAGTGAAATTGTACTGCTTTTCAAGGATTCCCCCCGGTAGGATCGTAATTGCCAGAAGCGCTGCTATTCCTACAGCAGCAGGCACAAGCGGTATCTGAAGTTCGTAGTTTAGGATTTTTCTTATCTTTCCAGCCTTTGATCTTGTTGTCTTGTTAAGGACACTTTCCATCATCTGGCTTGTAAATTCCATTTCATTTGTTTCCTCATCATAGATTTTTTTAATATCATCTTTTATGGAATCATTCCTGTTCATCTTCAGTACCTCCTTTCCCAATTTCTGAGGCTAGTATCTTCCTTGACCGGGATAGCCTGCTTTTTATTGTTCCTTCCTTTTCATGTAATAGACTTGATATTTCAGTTATTGACAACTCCTGAAAGTAGAACAGCACCAAAACTTCCCTGTATATCGGATTTAATGAAGATAGCCTGTTTTTAAGCTCCGCCAGTTCCAATTTATGCTCAACCAGGCTTTCTACATTCTCATCACCAACAATTTCTTCGTTCAGACTGAGATCATAGGATCTTTTTCTAAGCTTGTCTCTAGATAAATTGATTGCTATTCTGTATATCCAAGTATAGAGACTGCTGTTTCTCTTGAAGCTTTTAATGTTTTTAAACACTCGCACAAAGGTTTCCTGAACTACATCCTCTGCCTCTTCCCTGTCCTTGAGTATCAGGTAACAGGTCCCAAGAAGCTTGTTTCCGTATTGCTGCATCAATTGTACAAAGGCCTGTTCCTGACCCTTTATAAGTTCATCAATCATCTGGTTTTCTGTCACCTTCAACCCTCCTTATCCTTTAGACGTAATTTTTAACAAAAGGTTGCATCAAAAAACAAAAAAGAGAGAAATATTCTCCCTTTTATTATACAACACTAATCTATTGTATTGATAACTATGTCTTTATCCTTGTCCAATTCAGGACGTAATTCTGTATGATACTGTAAAATACAAGGAAAGCATCAATTACAAACGAACATATGGAAAGATTAGCAAGATTTTTCACTCGAGATGAGAAAATCGTACTGGTTTGCGTGATTGTATATTACGTTACTGCTACCGTATATGATAAAGAACTCGAAGTCTTTCTTTATCAAGCTTTAAGCTGAATCGATAGCAAACCAATTTTAGAGCCGAGTGTGATAAATCTCTGATCTTGAATCCGTGAGTGATCAATTATGATTTCCGTAGTAAGCTTATCATTCAGACTTATCTTCCGGTTTATGATGTACTATACTTATCCACTTATCATCTACAAGAATTTTACGCACTCTTTTTTCAAATTCAATTCTGGTAAGCCAAATCTGTCTTTCGCATCCCATGCACTTTAATTTTATATCCACACCAGTTCTCAGTACTTCCCATTTGTTTTCTCCACATGGATGACCCTTTTTCAAGGTGACCTGATCTCCAACCTTGTAATACAGCATTATTTATCTCCACCTCCATAAACAACAACCTTTGAATATGGTATTTCAATACCCTCACGGTCAAAAGCCTGTTTATATTTTTTTCTCATTTCCCTTTCCACAGCCCACTGCTCCATGGATCTTGTCTTGGCGATTGCCCTTATTACAACATCAGAATTTCCAAAGCTTGCAACTCCAAGTACCAAAGGTCCTTCAATAATATTATCGTTTGTCTCTGCAATTTCAGCACTGATTCTTTCCATGATTTCCATGGCTTTATCGATATCAGCTTCGTAAGCTATTGAAATATCAACCAATGCTCTCATTGCTCCTCTGGTCCTGTTAGTCACGACATTAATGCTACTGTTTGGAATGATATGGAGCTCACCTGTAAAATCCCTGATTTTGGTGACTCGCACACCTAACTCTTCTACAATTCCCTCTTTGGTATCAATCTGTATATAGTCTCCTACGGCATATTGATCCTCAAGCAGAATAAAAAATCCAGTTATTATATCCTTTACAAGAGACTGGGCTCCAAATCCAATAGCAAGACCTCCAATACCTGCTGTTGCAATAATTGATGCCGTGTTTATGCTGAAGATTTCAAGAGCCATGACTACACCGATAAAGAACAAGATATACTTAACAACCTTTTTTAGAATGTTGGTCAATGTGTCCCTTCTTCTGTCGGAAATCTGGAACTTGTCAAAGTTTTTATTGGTTAAGGTCCTGTCAATAAGTCTGCTGGCAAATTTAACTATAATTATTATGGCCACAAAGATAAGAATAATAGTCAAAACTTTCCCAAATAGATTAAGATCTCCATCTGTGTTTTTAATAAATGTATTAATTGATTGTGCTGCCTTGTCATATAGGTATTTCAATGATTCCATCGCTACCTCCTAGTCAAGTTTTTTGAGTCTTCTCTCACCGTCGATTGTCTGCAAATGGTGGAGTTCCTTGTAATCCAATTTACCTTCATTTTTCAATTCTTTGATTTTTTCAATTTCCTCTACCTCAAATCTTATGGCAAGACCACAGCTTAAGGTAATATCCCTTGGGGTCGGGATTGTCTTAATCTTAATTCCCTCCTTGGTCAATACCTTCTCAGCCCTCATTGCATGATGGGTTGACTGGAATGTCAGTATTCCAAATTCACTCATATTTATCATCCTATCGTAATAGTATTGGTTCCAGACTGCATCTTTTCATATATAGTATACATATTGGATATGTCTCCAACAGCCAGACTATCCTTTAGATTATAGAAGTCAAGACATGTTCCACATGAAATTATCTCGACACCAGATTTATTAAGCTCCAGGAGATCCTCCAGAACCGGGCTATCCTTTACAGTAAGTTTTACACCACTGTTATAGAAAAGAATTGCTGCTGGAAGAGGCATAGTCTCATTTACTGTATAGATGAAGCTCTTCATAAGAAGTCTTCCCAGTTCCTGATCACCTTTTCCCATCTGGTCAGACTGGATTATTAAGATTGTTCCAGCATCAGATTTATGAACAGCAGGCTTTACAGGTTTATCCTCTTTCTGTTCCACTGATTTTAATATGGTAATTGCATACTCATCTTCTCCCAGGTCCTCCACTGAAAACTCCAATGACATGCTATTCGCAAGCTTTGAAATATTCTCACGCGCTGTTTCATTATCAACGATTATTTTAACAGACCCACTGGTCATCTGATCCAGCTCTTTTTTAGTAAGAATTACAGGCTTTGGGCAAGCCAGTCCTTTTGCATTAATTTCTCTAATCATTGCTTCTCCTCCTCTGTTTCATTTTCCTTGTCTTCTATTCTCATTATATTTACACCATTTTCGGTAGTAATAACCAGATCATTGAACTGACTTTGTATATCCACAATGGTTGCATTAAAGCTATAACTCGCTACAGGCTCCCTATGGAGCAAAACCAAAATATCCTTGTCACCTGCTAGTATTATATATTTGCCATGGTTGTGGAGATTATTATAGTCCATCCCAAAGGTCTCCTGCCTCAATGTGCTGCCTTTGTCATCCAGAATTCTTAGATTGTCACCATATATGACGTATATCTCATTTCCATCAAGCAAGACATCCTTTAGCATTGGAAAATCTCTACCCCACACCAGGTCTTCATTTTGCTGCATATATATTCCAGTATCTGCAACTATCAGATTGCCTTTTGTCATACTTGCGACTTTAATTATTATCCTGTCGTCAATTGAATATAACTCCTGATCACCGTCTTCATTATACCTTAATACTTTTGTATTTATTCCCTTGTTCTGGAAATCAAGTACGGTAACCAATATTGACTCCTCTTCCAGGATGTAGTCAATTGGATAGCCTTTTGTGAATATAATGTTCTCACGGTGTTCTCCATTTCTTTCATATATCTTAAGAACCTGCCGTGCCTCTTCTTTAATATGGACAATATGTCCATTTTTTGATGGCTTAAATGAAAATATTGGTGACTCTTCTTCTATCTGAGCAAGAATTTCTCCATTGAAGCTAAAGACCATTGCTTCACCGCTTATTCTATCATAGATACCAATAAGATTATCTCGAATATCCAGCTTGGGATCATCCATCAGAAATGTCCTCTCCCAAAGAATTTTCCCAGATTCATCCGATACAGACAGCTCCTCACCGTTCCAGACCAAATACCTTCCGTTGATGTAACTTATTCCATCACCCGGAATATATGCATTCTCGACAACTTGTTTTCCCTTGTTGGAAAAACTGTCAAGATATCTTACAAACCACTTCTGATTTTCTTCAAATGAGAAAAATATCATTGTCCCAGCAATGGATAATATTAATAATATAAGGATTACCATTCCAAGTCTTTTCATATATTATGTCCCCTCAAACACCAGGGACGGTTCTTTTTGTTTGCCCCTGATTAGATTCTTACATTTGCTTCAATGCCAACTTAATGGTTTCGATTATTTGTGGGCTGCAGCATTTTCCTAGTGGGTTGTTCTCCTCACACCTGCAATTTTTCATTGCACCAGTAATATTAACAACTTCAGTAAAGGTCCTTGCTCCGCCATTTATTACAGCATCGATAATCTGTTCTTCGGTTACCTTGCTGCAATAACATATGTATTTGGGATCAGCGTCCTTCTTATACCATACGTCAACTTTCAGGTCATTTCTTCTTAATATGGTATCTTCATTTTGAGAAAAGTATACAACATCACAGTCTTGTTCAAGACATATGTTGTAATTCTTGTATTTGACTTTATTCCTGTATTCATCCTTTACCATATGCTCAACTGTAACAGCTCCAACAGACTGAGACTTACCTTTGCATTTAGGACACTTTAAAATTTTTTCCACTAAACCTGTGGAATAACCATTGCTTGATCAGCAAGACTTAACTCTCATATTCAAGTCCACTTCATCACTCCTTCCATGATAAAACACTCGGGAAGGTTCCTTTTATTTGTCCCAGTTTCATCATAACTATATTTTAACATACTTTATTGAAAATGACTTCTGTTTCCTGTTAAGAACCCGTTTGATACATTACTGTGTTATAATTAGCTTATTATAAAGGAACTATAGGAGGTCTTATATATGGAAAAGAAATTCAAGGTATCAATAATTCAGGACTCACCTGTTCTGTTTGATCTGGAAAAGACGATGGAAAAGACCATTGTACTTACCAGAAAAGCTGCTTCAAACGGATCAAAGCTGGTTGTATTTCCTGAAAGCTTTATTCCATGCTACCCAAGGGGGCTAACATTTGGAATGGTTGTGGGAAGCAGGACCAAGGAAGCAAGAGAAGATTACAGAAGATATTACGAAAATTCCGTTGCAGTTCCAGGACCAGAGATAGACCAGTTGGCAGAGCTTACAAAAGAGCTGCAGATATACCTGTCCATTGGGGTTACAGAGAAAAATGGTGATGGCCTTGACGGCACGCTCCATTGCAGCAACCTGTTCTTTGGACCAGAAGGATATATGGGAAGGCACAGAAAATTAAAGCCCACTGCGGCTGAGCGGGTTATCTGGGGCGAAGATGACGGGTCAACCATAACAGTTGTAGATACTCCCTATGGTAAAATGGGTTCTCTTATATGCTGGGAAAACTATATGCCACTGGCCAGGATGGCCATGTATATGAAAGGGGTCAACCTTTATATTGTGCCAACGGCAGATCAAAGAGAAGTTTATCAGGCAACTTTAAGACACATTGCCTTTGAGGGAAGATGCTTTGTCTTTATGAGCAACCAATATGTTGAGAAATCAATGTATCCCACAGATCTAAAATACTACAGGGATCTTGAAAATGAGCCGGAAGTAATGTCTCGAGGTGGCAGCTGTATTATAGACCCCTATGGTGAATACGTTGCAGGACCATTGTTTGATGAACCTGGCATTCTTACGGCAGAAATTGACCTGGATATGATTGTGGAATCAAAGCTTGACTGGGATCCAGTCGGTCACTACAACAGGCCAGAGATATTTGACTTTAAAATTAACGAAAGACCTTAATAGCTACTGAATAGGGAGATATCCAATTATCTCCTTTTTTTCCACATCAAAAACAAGCCCCGCAAAATTGTGACCTTCTCCAGAACCAAGCTCTACGAGCAAATCAGAGGAGTCAATGCTATCTGGAGTTGCAGGCCCGTCATGGGTCCATAGGCTGTCGAAAACCTCAGGAGGAACCTTTTCGAAATTTACCTCTGAAAAATCAATTCTCAATTTGTTCTCCCAAGGTGATTCCATAACATATTCAATGGCCTTTTCAGAAGCCAGCCTGTGTTCTGGTGAGATAAGAAGTCTCTTTTCCACCTTTTCTTCCATTTCAGCTATTAGGTCATCGATATGCTCACTTGAATAATCCAAAATCTTGCTGTGCAGCTCTTTAGGAAAAAGTTCCCTTACATTTTCTGTAAAGATTGATCCATCTCCTGGAATCCTGCTTTTGGTTATTTCAATAAGATCATCCTCCCTATCAACTTCCAGTACAAAGGGTAGGGATGCCCCGGATTCAAGATTTGCGTCAGTCCCACCAAATGAATGCTCTTCAATCAGTGCCCAAATATATACTTCTTCCTTGGATTTATCCGAGCCAAGAATATCGATGATCACAAATGTATTCCCAACACTTCCACCTGTTCTGTATTCATCTCTTATGTAATTTTCAATAACTGTTTTGTCCACATCAGAAAGCGGTATCTCACCTGCTGAACAGCCTGACGTAAATATAGTCAATATAATCAATAGAAGAACCATTTTAGTGATTTTCACAATAACATCCTTTCCTTATGCCGATATTAGTCTCCACAATATAACCATGAACCCTCCTGCAGAAAGCAGCATCAGAAACATTCCCAATAATTTGTGCTTCTCATATCTTATATATCCTTCGTGGAATATAAGTATTCCCAGAATAGGAATTACAAAATCCCTGGCCGATTCATTGAGAACGCCAGTAAATGTCAACGCCATAATTAAAAGTGCCACTATTGACAATAACCCCACAATCGTTGAAAACAATCCATTTCGGGACACCGGGGACGGTCCTTTTTGTCCCATTTTAAATTCCTCCTCTGCTTAACCTATGTACGGTACTTTTGCTGACCTCAAGTAATTCTGATACTTTTCTTATACTTAAGTTTGTGTTTTCTAATAGCATACCTATAAGTTGATCCATTTCATCTGAATTTCTTCTTATACTCTGAGAATCAATTTCTACCTTGTTCTTATGGTAGTCATGAATAATTCTCTGAGCTCTTGAATACTCCAATCTATCTAGCTCTTCCTTTGTGTCAATGAATCTAATCTCATCCTCCAACTTATGAAAATCCTGAAACTGTTTATTCGATCCAATACTCTTCATAATCCTCTCTATTTCTCCAGAATCTAAAAGATTACTTTTACCTTGAAGGAAATGAGAATAACTACTCCAGTCATATTGTTGTGGACTTTTGATGATTCCAGCTTTTACGGGATTATTATGCACATATCTTGTTGCACATAGAAGATGAGCTTCATTATGAATAATTTCACTTTTATACCTATCCTGGAACACATGCCCTACTCTATCCAGGCTTCTGTTTATTCTCATCGCAAAAGAGGTATTTATTCTTCTCAAAGATAAAGAAATGTCATCCAATTCACCTTTTAAAATGATATGTACATGGTTATCCATAATACAAAATGCAACAATTAAAACATCTTCTTCAAACTTTGTTTCAATCAATGAAAGGAAATTCTTCTTATCAAAATTGTTCTTGAATATCATTTCTTTGTTTATACCCCTCATCATAATATGATAATAACCTGTTGGACTCACTTCTCTACTCAATCTCGCCATAAAAACTCCTCCCGCATTTTTCTTGTTTTGGGACAAAAAGGACCGTCCCCGGCGTCCCTTTCTGTGTTTTTAATTTTTGAAAATATCAGTTGCAATTAGTATTTTTAGACATTTAATCCTATTAACTCAATGTTACCTTCAAGTAATTGATATGTCAATCCTACGAATCCCAGGTACTAATTATAATACCTTTATATAAACCAATATGATATACTAAGTGTATCCATACAGAAAGGACTGATCAATGTGCTTACTCATATCAGGCTTAACAAGGAGAAGGATTTACCCTTGTATATCCAATTATACGAGGCTATAAGGGATGTTATTGAGGACGACAATATCCAATCTGAAAAGCTCCCTTCAATTAGATCTCTTTCCAAACAGCTTGGGGTTAATAATGTTACAGTAGTAAATGCTTATAAACTCCTTGAGCAGGAGAATTATATATATACTGTAAAAGGTAGCGGTACCTTTATTAAGCGTCCTTCATTTAGTCAGGATAGTTATCTTGTAGAAGAAGGTGACATGGAGCTAATGCTTTCTGGTATCTACCCTCTCCTTAAAAACAGTATAGATTTTGCAAGCGTTTCACCTACAGCAGAACTTTTCCCAATTGAGGAATTTAAAAAATCATTAATTGAAGTTTTGGACAGAGACGGAGGTCAGGCTTTTCTTTACCCTGAAATCACAGGCTTTGGACCACTTAGAGAGTCTATCTCAGAATTTCTTCTGGAGCATTACTCGATTTCGGCTACCAAGGATCAGATACTCATTACATCCGGAGGTCAGCAGGGTCTTGATATAATCTCAAAGACACTTATTCAACCTGGAGATGTTATTTTGGTTGAGAACCCTACCTACCCAGGTGCTTTTGCGGCATTTCAATCAAGAGGAGCCAAGATTATAGGAATACCAATGGATGAAGATGGAATAGACCTGGATGGACTCAAGTCGTATGTAAAAAGATACAGACCCAAATTTATTTATCTTATGCCAAACTTCCACAGTCCAACAACAATCTGCTACAGCGAAACGAGAAAAAAAGATGTCCTTAGACTTGCTCGGGAATATGGCTTCTACATTATCGAAGACGATTTTCTGACTGATTTAAGTTTTTCTGACGATAATAAGCTACCCTTAAAGACCATGGACAAATTTGATCAGGTTATTTTTATCAAGAGTTTCTCCAAAATTTTCATGCCTGGAGTAAGAATAGGTTTTATGACTCTACCAAAGGCATTGATGAAGGATATTATCAAAGCCAAGCACACCACTGACATTTCATCCTCTGGATACCTTCAAAGAGCTTTTGACCTCTACTTGAGAAAAGGTTTCTGGAGAGATCATATAGAAAATATTACAGCCTTCTACAGGGATAGATATCAGCTTATGATTTCAGGACTAGCGAAACTCAAGCATTTTGGCATTTCATACCTGGAACCAGTTGGAGGTCTTAGTATATGGGTCTCACTTCCTAAAGAATTCGATGCCATTGAGCTCTATGAGGAATGTGGAAAAAGAGGTTTGGCAATTGTTCCTGGAAAAGTATTCTTCACCGACTCCAGTGACTCAGAGAAATTTATACGCTTAAGCTTTAGTGCTGTAGGTGAGAAAGAAATAAACAAGGGACTTGGAATTCTTGAGGATATACTTTCAAAATCAGAAAATGAGCCCTCTGAGAAATATATGCCATTTCTCTAGCTAAATGTATCCCTCAATTTGAGGGATTTTCTTTTTCTTGATTTATTGGATCTTGGCGTGTAAAATTAACTTGTACAATTGAATATTTAAATAGGTGTATTTTACTTAATAGGGAAATGCGTGAAACGCTGCAGCCCCCGCTACTGTATATGGTACATCCATCTCAGATACCACTGTGTTAGATCATGGGAAGGTGAGATGGTCACAGCCATTAGCCAGGAGACCTGCCTTTTGAATGTAAGAACCGCTTTCGGAGGGAAAGGAGGAAACAATTATGGTAACAGCAGTTGCAGTTTATCCATTTTTAGATTTTTTCAGTTCCTCCTAGTTGAGGAGCTTTTTTTATTATGAATAGGAAATTTCTTTTTTTCTTGTATAATGAAATGTCCGTACATGAGTATCAAGAAAAGCTACCTTGGAGAATCGTTAGATTCTTTTCTTATTAAAAAAACTAGGAGGGATAAAATGAACGGAAATTTTGATTTTATAGCATATCCATTTCTAAACGACAAAAACAAAATGGTTGACCATGAAATACTTACTGACAAACTGTCTTCAACCTTGGGGCACATTATTTCGATGGGGACTCCTCTGGAAAAGGAAACCTGGTGGCTGATGGACAAGGTTTTGCATCTTAATGGTTCTTTAAGGGGAAAACTAGCAATTTCGCTGGATGACCTAAGAGATGGCCAGACGATCTATCATGTCCTTAAAGATAGACACAAGGTAGCAGGATTCATTTATCCTGTAGGTAACAGACTTGCAACACAATACCATATTGCAAGATGTGAAGCTAAAATTGTTACACGTAATTTATACTTGATTCAACAGTCAGGTATAATTGTTCCAGAAATACTTCTAGATATTTCAAACCTTATGGCAAACATACTATTTGTAATGTCACTTGAAGTAAATAGACTGGAAGGTTTTGAGGAAATACCTTTTGAATCAAGATCATACTAATGAGGATAAATTTGAAGAATAAACACTTAAAAATCATCTTATCAATACTTGTTGTCTTTGTAATGGTTGCGACCTTTCTTGGGGTCAGCAGCTTCATAAAGGGAGCTGATGGCGAAAAGGAAATTCTGATATCTATTCTAGATGAAGAAAATGACATTGTAATTATCGAAAATAAAGCTTTTTACAGCCCTGTTGAATTCCACAGGGCTTTCAATTGGTGCAAGGTGACCTCCACTTATTGAATGATGAATTCCTTTTTTCATCATTCCTGCCAAGAACTGACCTGAGTCTACGCCGTAAAAAGCACTTTCATTACCACTTATTACAAGACATGGCTCCTCGAAATCTCTTAGAACATCCCTGTAATCAACAGAAATAATATTCTCCCAGATTCTTGCCATGTAGTCAGGATTGTTTTTTCCCATTGCCTCAATTGCGATTTTTAGATTTTCACTATCTAGTTCAGGAGCCATCTTACTCATAAACCGTGAAACAAAACCTCTAAAATCATTCTTGATACTCAACAGTTCCTCTTCAGCCATCTCTCTGGTAAAATCTCCCTTGAAAAGTCCATACTTCCATTTGTCATCATTAATAACCTTTGGTGATGTCTCAACAAGAATCAGATTCTTGACTCTATCCTGTCCAAAGTCTTTTAAGTACTCCATTGCTACAGCTCCACCCATGGACCAACCCAGTAAATTGATTTTCCCTAAATCTAGATACTCTCTAAGCACCTCAATATCACTTGCCATCGCATTAAAGCTGAGATCTCCATTTCCTATCACAGTCCTTCCATGACCTCTCAGGTCCAATGTAACGACAAGAAAATCTTTTGAGAGTATCTTTTCTGTCAGCCTGAATGTAGTGCTATCCGCTCCAAATCCGTGGATACATACAATTGGATGCCCCTTTCCACCTATTCTGTAATATATTCTTGAGCCATCTTCTGTATTAAAATATCTTCCTTCCATCATATCACCAGCTTTTCCTTAATTATCTAGTGGGTATCAATTTCCACCTGCAATTTTCTATCATCAAATATATTGTAGTGTAATCTCCTTGTGAGTTCCTTGATTATTCCAATTCCAGCTGATGAATTTCCATTCTCATCCAGAGCTGGTGAAAATATACCAATTCCCATGCCATTTGGAAGGACACCCATAATACCTCCACCTACACCTGATTTTGAAGGAATACCAACTTCAATTGCATAGCGTGCACTGTAATTGTACATTCCACAGGTAAATAGCAAGCCTTTTAAAAGGATCGACATATCTGTTCTCGAAATTCCATCTATATTTATTCCCTCACATCCTGCTGAGATAAACCTACCAATTTTTGCAAGATCTCTAGTGTCAACTTCAATGGAACATTGCTTGAAGTATGTATCAAGAACATCCTCAACATCACCTTCAAGAATATTCTTACTGCTCATAAGATATGCCATGGATCTGTTTCTACTGCCTGTCTTCTTTTCTGAGAGGTAGACCTCCTCGTTATAGCCTATATTCGGATTGTGAGCCATCCGTCTTGTAAGTTCCAATATTTTTTGGAACTTCTCATCTCCATTCCCCTTGATCATGGAAGTTGTAAGAATCGCACCGGAATTAATCAACGGATTTGCAGGCTTGTTTACATTTGGTAGATCCAGCTTGGTAAACGCATTGAAGGGTTCATCTGTGCTGTCACACCCTACTTTTTCAAAAATATCTTCTATTCCATTATCCATTGCAGCTACCAGAAATGAAATAACCTTTGATATACTCTGAAGTGTGAACTTCTGATTGTAATCCCCTGCACTATATAATAATGCTCCTGTTCTACCAGCAACTGTTACTCCAATTTTCTCAAAGTCTGCTTTTGCAAGTGCTGGTATGTAATCTGCAACCTTACCATTTTTAATTAGGTGTCTGTTGTTTTCAATTATTTCATTAAGTAGTATCTCCATAGCATCCTCCATATCCTATTATAGTAATTATAACGATAAGACAAGATATCTCTCTGTATATGATAATATAATCCCATTAATATAGCAAAGCATATTAATGGGATTATATTATTTTTTTTCAGCTGAATTGTTCAATTTTAACATTTTAATAAACATACTGTCTCTTCGTTTTATAACTTCCTCATCTTGTCCATCAAAATACTCGTAGAAGCCTTCCTTTGTTTTAACGCCAAGATTTCCTGAATCTATTTTCTCCTTGAGTATCTCAGGAGCTTCCTTGCTATCACTAAGATTTTTAAACAGATATGCTGAAATATAGTAGAATGTGTCCAATCCTCCAAGGTCAGCTGTTTCAAGTGGTCCCAATACCGGATATCTGAAACCGGGCCCAAATCTCATGGCTTTATCAATATCTTCCACTGTCCCGACTCCTTCCTTCAGAATGTGGAGCGCTTCCCTGAAAGCTGCGAACTGAAGTCTGTTACCGATAAATCCTGGTGTATCCTTCTGTACAATAACAGGCTCTTTGTCAATTCTCTTCATCAGAGATTTGAGAACCTCAACAGTCTCATCCGATGTCTCATCTCCCTTGATCAACTCCACCAAAGGCACTATATGAGGTGGATTCCAAAAGTGCATTCCCACAAATCTTGTCTTGTCTACAATATCTTCAGAAATACTGTTGATACTTAATCCTGATGTATTGGTTGCAAGGTATGCATCCTTTTTAGCTATTGATTTTACTTCTTTCCAAAAGCTTTGCTTCACTTCCAGTTTTTCAACTATTGCCTCAATAATCAAATCGCAGTCCTTAAATGCACTCTTATCCAGAGAGTACTCAATATTACTCATTACTCTTTCTTCTTCATCGCTTGTCATTAATTCTTCAGCCAAGAGAGTCTGGTTAAATATGTCCACCAATTTTCGCGAATCTTCCAGCAGAGTTATGCTCAAATCCATTACTGTGACTTTATATCCCTTCTTTGCAAAGATAAGGGCTATACCAGATCCCATTGTACCGGCTCCGGCTATACCAATTCTTTTAATGCTGTCTAGTTTCATATCGACATCCCCCAGAGTAAAGGCACCGACCAGATAAGCCCGGTGGTGCCCTAATTCTTTATTCAAACTATACTTGCATATCCTTAAGGTCATCTGCAATAATCAGTTTTGCTTCAGTTGCTTCCTGTACCTGCTCAACCGTAAATTCTGGATTGATTTCCTTAAGAACTATACCTTCTTCAGTAACTTCCATCAAACCCATCTCTGTAACAATAAAGTCAACCTGGCCAGCCGCAGTAAGGGGCAGTGTACAATCCTTAAGAATCTTTTTTGCACCTTTTGCTGTGTGCTCCATTGCAATCGTAACCTTTTTTGCTCCTGTTACAAGGTCCATGGCTCCACCCATTCCAGGTACCATTTTCCCTGGAATCATCCAGTTGGCAAGATTACCCTTTTCATCTACCTGTAAAGCTCCCAGAACTGTCATATCAACATGGCCACCTCTGATAATTCCAAATGATGTTGATGAATCGAAAAATACTCCTCCAGGAAGTATGGTAACACACTGCCCTCCTGCATTTGTTATTCTCCAGTCTTCATTGCCTTCTTCAGGTACAGGGCCCAAACCAATAAAACCATTTTCTGATTGCAGGAAAATATTTGCTCCCGCTGGCAGATAATTTGATACCTGGGTTGGAAGACCTATGCCAAGGTTAACTACGTCACCATCATGAAGCAATTTTGCCACTCTCTTTGCTATATATGCCTTCATTTCATTTCTTTCCATTATTTTGCACCTCCGTTGACAAGATGAGTAACAAAGATTCCCGGAGTTACCACATGGTTAGGATCCATTTCTCCAACTTCAACAATTTCTTCTACCTCTGCTATTACAAGATCAGCAGCAGTAGCCATAAGCTGGTTGAAGTTTCTTGTTGCTCCAAAGTATTCAATGTTACCAAATTTATCAGCTGTCTGTCCAGCAATCAATGCTACATCAGCTTTTAATGGAAGTTCCAAAATGTATTCAATTCCTTCGATTTCAATCTTTTGTTTGCCTTCCTCTACTACTGTTCCAACTCCAGTAGGTGTTAGGAATCCTCCAAGTCCAGAGCCTCCCGCTCTTACCTGCTCAGCCAGAGTTCCCTGCGGTACTAGAACTACTTCCATTTCGCCCGCATTCATCTGTCTACCGGTCTCAGGATTTGTTCCTACATGGGAAGCTATAAGCTTTTTGACCTGCTTGTTTACAATAAGTTTTCCAACTCCATAATCAGGAAAAGAAGAGTCATTACAAATCAATGTAAGATCCTTTGTTCCCTTTTCAACAAGCTTATCTACCAGTCTATGAGGATTGCCACATCCAAGGAATCCTCCCACCATTATAATCATGCCATCCTGAATCTTATCTATAGCCTCATCAATTTTTACCTCTTTATTCATACAGATACCTGCCTTTCATTATGGTTTATTGTTATGTCTCTAGCGCTTGACTACCATTGCAATACCCTGACCGCCACCGATGCATAGTGTTGCAAGTCCAAGCTTGTTGTCTCTCTTTTCCATTTCATGTAGCAGGGTTACTAGAATTCTTGCACCACTTGCGCCGATTGGGTGACCTATTGCAATAGCTCCACCATTTACATTAACTTTTTCCAAATCAAAGTTCAGTTCCTTGGCCACAGACAATGCCTGAGCTGCAAAGGCTTCATTCGCCTCAATAAGTTCCATATCTCCAACAGTCATTCCTGCTTTTTCCAATGCTTTCGTGCTTGCAGGAATTGGTCCTGTTCCCATTATTGCAGGATCTACTCCACCTGATGCATAGCTTACTACCTCTGCCATAACCTTGAGTCCCAGCTCCTTGGCTTTGTCTTCACTCATAACAACAAAAGCGGCAGCTCCATCGTTGATTCCTGATGCGTTACCAGCAGTGACTGAACCATCCTTCTTAAAAGCTGGTCTTAGTTTTGCAAGTGTTTCCATTGTTGTTCCAAACTTTGGATACTCATCAGTGTCAACTACAACTGGATCTCCTTTTCTTTGAGGAATCTCAACAGGTACGATTTCTTCCTTGAATCTTCCCTCTTTTATTGCCTTCTCTGCTCTTGTCTGAGAATTAAATGCAAGTTCATCCTGCTCTTCTCTTGTAAGACCATACTTCTCAACTATGTTCTCTGCAGTTACTCCCATATGGTAGTTGTTGAATATGTCTGTAAGACCATCTGCTACCATGTAGTCGACAACTTTGCCATCGCCCATTCTCTGCCCCCATCTGTTGTTCGGAAGAAGATATGGTGCCATGCTCATGTTCTCAGTACCACCTGCAACAATCACTTCTGCATCTCCTGCTTTAATAGCCTGGGCAGCCAATGCGACAGTCTTAAGTCCTGATCCACATACCTTGTTAACTGTATATGCTGTAACATAATCAGGTATTCCAGCTCCAATGGCAACTTGTCTTGCTACATTTTGTCCCTGACCTGCCTGAAGAACATTACCATAAATTACCTCATCAACTATTTCAGGATTAATTCCTGCTCTTTCCAGTGCAGCCTTAACAGCTATCTTTCCCAGTTCAACTGCGCTTGTATTTTTGAATACTCCTCCATAGCTTCCTACAGGTGTTCTTACTGAACTAACAATTACTACTTTTTTCATACAAAAATACCTCCTCTTTAGATTTATTAACCTTAATAACTTGCAATTCCCGTGCCAATTATGATAGATATTCATCTGATTTCTAGTAGGAATTATATCCTAAATGATTAACATTGTTAAATAATAATCATTTATTCTTTCAATAACCCACTCATATGTGACTTTCAAGTATAAATATGCTATTTGTCGATTGATGAGTGTAAGCTTTCCCTGACACATTGTTCTCTTCTTATTACTTATTGTATCACTTTGTGTACACATATGATATAGTATTTCAATTATTGTTCATAATACGTACATATCTGTGTATTGTTATTTGTTTAACTATCTAATACTCCATACTTGTCCATCTTTTCATATAAACTCGTTCTGCTTATATTAAGCAGTTTTGCAGCCTTGGATTTGTTGCCCTTGGTCTGTACCAAACTTCTTATTATTACTTCCTTTTCAACTTCTTCAAGAGTTTCCTTCAAGCTTCTGTCATAGTATAATCCGGTACCACCATTTATCTTGGTTGGAAGATGCTTAGGCAAAATAGTCCTGTCATCCCCCAGGAAGTTTATAGCTCTTTCAAGTATGTTTTCCAGTTCTCTTATATTTCCAGGCCACTGATAGTTTTTCATCAAATCAAGAGCCTGGTTTGAGATTCCATGTACTTGCTTGTTCTCCTTTATACTTATCTTATTGATAAGGTGCTTGGACAGGAGAGGAATATCATCCTTCCTATCTCTCAATGACGGGATTCTTATGCTTACAACATTTAGTCTATAGTAAAGATCAAGTCGAAATGATTCATGTTCCACCATTTCCTCAAGATTTTTATTGGTAGCTGCAATAACCCTCACATCCACCTTTTCCGATGTATTTGATCCAATTCTCTCAATTACCCTGTCCTGAAGCACTCTTAAAAGCTTGACCTGCATATTCATGGGTAGATCAGCTATTTCATCTAGAAAAATCGTACCTCCATCAGCAGCTTTAAATTTGCCGATCTTGCCACCTTTTTTCGCTCCAGTAAAAGCTCCTTCTTCATATCCAAAAAGCTCTGATTCAAGTAATTCATATGGGATTGCTCCACAATTAACCTTTATGAATGGTGCTTCCACTCTTTTACTGTTGTTATGTATGGCATGGGCAAACAGTTCTTTTCCTGTGCCGGATTCCCCAAGAATAAGAACATTGGAGTTTGTAGATGCGACATTTTTTGTCATCTCCTTAAGTCTCTTTATCTCAGGACTATCGCCAATTATACTTTCAAGGGCATATTCTGCCTTGTTCGCCTTCTTAAATTCATCCCTGTATAGGTTTAGCTCTTTTTCAATATTATTGATTTTCATATATAAATTATTAAGTTCATCTACATCCCTGAATAAAATCTTGCCGATTGCTCCCACTATCTTACCCTTTGCATATACTGGAATCCTGGTAGCAATTATTTTTTTCCCTTTTACAATTTGTATCTGTGCTATTTCTGATTTTCCAGTCTTAAGAACTACATCCAGTCTTGTATTGTCAACAACATCAACAACATTTAATCCTATCAGATCCTCTTTTTTTCTGTTTAGAAACTCCGCGTAGCTTTCACTAATCATTTCAATTATTCCTTCATTGTTAACGTATATAAAGGACTCATTTGAAGAATCCAATACAGTCCTTAAAAGAGAAGATGCCTGAATCTCATAGTCAAAGGACTTCAATTCTTCCTTGTGTTTGCTTAAGGGATTGAATTCAATAAACACACCCTGGTAATCATCTGTTTTTACTCTACCCGTATACAATAGAAGTTCCTTGTCTCTGTACTTGATCAGATTCCGTGAAACATCTTCATTATCAATGCTTTCACGAAGCCTTATATCCCCAAGTATTCCAGTTGCAATCCTTTCAGCTTCAGCTTCATTATCTACCTCAAGTAATTCCATTCCTCTATTGTTGATCAACTCAATATTATAGTCATCATCCAATACTATTAACCCTGAATCAATTATATTTACAATGTTTTCTACTGTAATCCTATTTTTTGACATTATAACACCTCATTACTTGTCTGATTGTCCTTATTATATCATTATTGTCAATTTTTTGAACAAAAAAAGACTCTGTTGAATAATCAACAGAATCTTCACTAAGTATATAGACTGGCAACTTCCTACTCTCCCAGATCGTTTCCAACCAAGTACCATCGGCGTTAAGAGGCTTAACTTCTG
>NZ_JBMEMN010000013.1:0-65978 GCF_049310905.1 Gudongella sp. DL1XJH-153 | reverse complement strand
AATGGAATTCTGTCTTTTAATATTTACTTATCACACTGAATAGCACTGTTTAAAGTATACTTTTTCAGTGGCCTCGCAAATGCCTGATTTTTTAACTCTACTCTTTAATTATAAATCCTTTCTCATCTTCCAGGATTTCAAGCTCCGATATTTTGACATTCTTAACTTTGGCTCTCTTTAGGGATTTCATAAATTCAACAAGGAATTCTATCCTGTCCATCTCTCCCTGAAATTGTGCCCTGACACTTCCATCTGGAAGATTTTCAACCCAGCCAGTTAGACCCAGCCTGTTTGCAAGTTCATATACCTCCAATCGAAATCCAACCTTCTGAACCTTCCCTGAGAATTCAATCTCTTCTCTTCTAATCTCTGTAGTTTTGAATTCTGGCAATCTAAGGTTTTTTACCTGTTTTACCACATAATTGTTTTGCCATTCACTTATAAAGCCCATATATTATCCTCCCTGCCGTTTACTTACCATAAAACCAATCAGATATCCAGTTGTTAGTTTTTTCCCCGAATGTTACAATACATTAAGAACTAGAAAAGACGGTGATTCCATGAATAAATTCTTAAACATTTCATATGGTGCGGTCCAAGGATTCTATTGGATGTATTTTGCTGTAATTATAAGCTTTGCATCTGCATTTCTGCTTGATCGAGGATATTCCAATTCACAGATTGGCTTTATACTTGCCTTTGCAAATATCCTTGCTGTACTGATCCAGCCCATCCTTGCCGATATTGCTGACAGATCCAAAAAGCTTTCTCTAGTCTCCGTTCTAGGGGTAATGGGTGCTGGCTTGATTATAGGTACAGGCTCCCTGTATTTTATGGATTACAAATCAATTCTTCTAACATCCGTGTTCGTTCTGACAGGAGCATTGCAGATCTCATTGCAGCCTTTGATAAACTCAATCGCATTTCATTTCAGCAAGGCAGGAAGCTACATAAATTTTGGAGCAACAAGAAGTGTTGGCTCAGTTGCCTATGCATTTATAAGCTCAATCCTAGGTTTTCTAGTGCTTCGTTTTGGCACCAGAACCATTCCTCTTACAGGTGTTGTGGTTATAATGCTTCTTATGACAGCTCTATTTCTGACAGACAAGCTCTTTAAAAAAAATCTGACCCTTCATATTCCGGACCAGTCCCTTGATGACTCAAAGGAAGATGCTACCATAACTCTCCTTCAGTTTATGAAAAGAAACAAGATCTTTGTTGTGCTTACTTTTGGAATCATGCTTGTGTTCTTCCAGAATGCTGTAATCAACAACTTCCTTATTCAGATACTTAGAAACATAGGCGGAGACAGTAGCCAAATGGGTAGACTATTTTCCTTTATGGCTCTTCTTGAGATGCCTGGACTCTTCTTTTTCAGTAAGCTTAGAACCAAGTTTAGAAGCCAGACCATGCTAAAGATTTCGTCAATTGCTTTTATTGGCAAGGTATTCTTTACATACCTTGCACCATCTGTAGGGTTTGTCTACCTTGCATTTCTGTTTCAGCTTATTTCATTTCCACTTTTTTTATCATCAGCAGTACATCTGGCTGATGAGGTAATGGAAAAAGGAGAAGCTGTAAAAGGCCAGTCCCTTGTTACAGGAATGATGACCCTTAGTGGCGTGTTTGCCAGCCTTCTTGGAGGCGCGGTCCTCGATATAGGTGGACCTTCACAGCTTCTTCTTATAAGCACAGGTCTTGCAGTTGTGGGTACCTTTTCCATATTCTTGACGGTAAACAAGGTCTAAAGAGAGTACTCAAGTTGCATATCCCTGGGGTCACTTTCGTAGAACGCCTTGTTTACTTCCACTGCATCCACACACCCCAGTCTTCGGTAAAATGCTATTGTGTCCTCCGCTGACCCGGCACAAATGTAAAGCTTATCAGCACCCCACTCCATTGACTGATCAGTGCACATCTTGAAGAGTCTTTTGCCAATTCCCCTGCCTCTATGTTCATTTGATATGAATATCTGATCCAAAAGGACATATTTGAATTTATCTCCAAACATATCACTGTTTACAGTTGCAAAACCAAGTAGTTGACCATCTTTTTCATATGCTCCGAAGGCCTTTCCTCCATTTTTTATTGTCTCCCTTAAACCTTCAAGGTGATTCTCATAGCCATTTGGCCACGTATCATCATGGTAATCAAGGTCAATCAGCGTCCTTTTTCCATCGACTTCCCTCCATGCCCTTTTTATATACTGGGATGCATCGATTTCATTTATCCTTACTGCTTCATTAATGTCCATTTCCTTATAAACTATATTATCCATAAATCAACCTCTCTGTTTCTCAAGATTTGCTGCAAAATCATCCTTGGTTAGTCCCAGAAGAATCTCATCGTGATACTTCCCATCTGTATATACCATCTGGCGTCTTCTTCCTTCTTCTTTGCATCCAAGTTTCTTGAGCATTGTTGCTGAGGCGATATTGCCTTCCAGCACACTTCCATAGTATTTGTTCAGGCGTCTTTCAAAAAATGCATACCTGAACATAATATCCATTGCAGCAGTTCCATATCCCATACCTCTATGGTCACGGTCAATCTGCATTCCTATGCTGAAGGTTCCATTTTTCTCATCAATGGAGTTGATATTTCCTGCTCCAACATTCTTTCCTTCAAGGGTTTCAATCGTAAACATAAGCCTTCCAGTTCCTGCCTTGAAATTCTGGAATGCTTCAGTCATGTGTTTTGCCTCTTCAACTGTAGGTGGAAGCTCAACTTCATAGTCCAACAATCTTCTTGCAGGTGTGTCAAACCTGTTGTAGTAGTGAATCTCCCAGTCATCTTCCCCCATTGCCCTTAACCTTACCAAATCATTTTGCCAAAAATAGTTTTCGTAGTTTTCTTTTCTCATTGTATCGTTCTCCTGTTATGTTATTTTACTTCTTTTCTATCTCCACAACGCATTGGGTCTTTATTTTCTCAACTAGAAATTGAAGTGCATCGATCACGTGTGGTCTGATATCTCCACCGACCAGAACATACATGATATCATCGCCAACCTGAAGCTCCCCTTCATTTAGCCATGCGTTTACATAGTAGATTCCATCGAGTCTTTTTGTTTCCTCAACTGCAGACAAGACCTTTTCCTCGTTGTAGCCAAACTCCATTCCTGTGACTTGTGTACCGTCATCAATACCTTGTCTAACCTTGGCTTTTGGGGTTTCTCTTACAACTCCGTTGTGAAAAAGATACATCCCTACCTGAGAAGCATTGGGGTCCTTTTTGGCTTCCTCAATCCATTTATCCATTGATGGTGATTGTTTTGACATTTTATCATCCTTCCTTTTAGTGGTCTGATTTTAGTCCGGCTCCGCACATGGGAATAAGGACATCCCTAAGTCTACCCTCCTGCTCTATTAGCTTGAGGTATGCTGCATAGGTTGCTGCTGTTGTATGCTCAATGTAAATTCCCTTCTTTGCAAGCCTTTCCCTTGCTGGGATTATTCCGTCCTCAGGTGCTGTTATTACCCTAATATTGTATTTATATATATACTCTAGTATCTCATCCCCACGCATGGGGGCACCTATAGCTATTCCTTCTGCCATTGTCTGCTTTGGAGTGGTATGCCGTATCTCCTTTTCCCCTGCTTCAACGGTCTCTGCAAATGGTGCGCAGTTTTCTCCCTGAACAGCGTAAATATTTGGCATTCTTTCAATTAATCCTGACTGGAGAAGTTCCTCCAAGCCTATCATTATTCCAAGAAACAGTGTCCCATTTCCAAGTGGAAGGAACAGATTCTCAGGGATTCTGTTAAGCTGCTCATATACTTCATAGATATATGTCTTCGTTCCCTGGTAGAAGAATGGATTGAAGACATGACTTGCATAATATACTCCTTCTTCCTCAACTCTTTTTCTGCACACATCAGCGCAATTGTCCCTCGAGCCGGGAACCAAGTTTACCTTTGCTCCGTGGGAGCTTATCATATCAATCTTTTTAGGCGATGTGCCTTCAGGTACAAATATTTCGCATTCTATTCCAGCCTTTGCACTGTAGGCTGCAACACTGTTCCCTGCGTTTCCACTGCTGTCCTGGACAACATAATCCACACCGATTGATTTTACATGGGCAATTAGAACCGCAGCACCCCTGTCCTTAAATGACAGGGTAGGCATTAAATAATCCATCTTTAACATAACATCCTCATCAAGATGAATGGCTGGAGTCATTCCCTCACCCAAGGAAACCTGTCCCAGCGCCTTTTTTTCAACAGGGATCCATTCCCTGTATCTTAACAATCCCCATTTATCCTTATGAATCCTATCCAGATCAAACTTCGGTGCATCGTATCGAAGCTTCCAGAGTCCTCCACATTCGCATTTTGCTTTTCTTGTATCTATGCTTTCCTCATGATTGCATTTTGAGCAGTAAAAATTCATTGTAAGTCCCTCCGATTATATTCCCTTAACTGGCTTTGATGTATCATAACCCAGTTCATAGTAGTTGTTATTGTTAAACTGGAAGTCCTTTATTACATCCAAACCCAGCTTGTCCACATGAGCTTTATATGATCTGGGATTTATATGGTTTATAAAGGTTATAAGAATCGGGAATCTCTTGCTCATCTGCTCCCTGGAAAAATCAAAAAGCCTTGGAAGTACTTCCGTGCTCCTGTACTCCTTGTCTATACAAATCGGTCCATACTGATAGGAGTTCCCTGTTGACAGAGTCTCTCCCAAATACTCTGTATCAGGAAGGTCCTTTATCATATGTTGAAACAGAGGCCACTCTGACCAGTATTCCCAGGACGCTGCCATTGCATAGGCAATAACCTGGTCGCCGTCACAGGCAATTGCTATTCCCTGCTCCTTTTCTATAAGCTCCCCAAACTTCTCGGGAGTAAAGAGGGTTGTTACAAAACCATCCGCCTTGTCCTCTTCACTTATTGTCAACACATGATACTTTTTCTGCAGCTCTGATATTTGTGGAATATCCTCTATTGTAGCATTTCTGTAAATCATATTTGCCCTCCTTCATTTTGTCCATTTTATAAAGTCCTTCTTTGATTTTAACATATTTACTGAATGTTTTACTATTTCATATTACTTTTACTCCTGTATTTTGGAATCAATCTCCATAAGTAATCTTTTCCTATCCTGTGGAAGTATTCCCTTGATCTTGATTATGTTTGATGGATGAGTTGTATCAAATTCCATTGTCTTTTCTGGATGGAGATTGTGGAGAATTGTCCAGGTTTCCAATAGATTTTCCTGTCTTGATGAAGGAATATACTCTCCCTTTTTAGCAAGCTCGGATAACCCAGAACCTTCCATAAGCATAAGGCTCATTGTAATTAGTGTTTTTGCATGAAACTGGTTAATCATGTGGACTGTTTTCTGAGCGTTTTCCTTACATCTCCCGGCTCCACCGATTCCAATGAGCACAATTGCATTAAAGGCCAGATTTACTTTGTTCAGTTTCTTTGCCTCCCTGATGGCATCACTAACTGTGTGACCCTTATTCATTAGAGAAAGATACTTGTCACTGCCAGCTTCAAAGCCTATATACAGCAGTCTAAGCCCTGAATTATGGAGATTGGACAATTCCTCATCTGAGTACCTTGAAATGCTTCTGACCGAGGCATATGATGCCACACGAGCGCAATATGGAAGATATTCTCTTATCTCTTTCAAGATAATCATCATTTTGTCATATCCGACACATAATGGGTCTGCTCCTGTAAGAAAAACCTTTTCTGTATACTCATATCCATTTATGAGCTGCTGTCTTATCTGTTCCAATGGTACTTCGCTATATTTATCATCCTTATACATTGTACAGAACAAGCATTTATTGTATGGACAGCCTAAAGTAACCGGTATCATCATTGTTGTCATTTCGTCCTGTGGATAGTGTATTGAGCTTTCACGATACATAAAAACACCCCTTCCCGCTTAACATTCCCTCTAAAAGATAAATACCCCTTTCGACTGAGTCGAAAAGGGTACCAAACATTCGTGCCGGTTCTTTTTGTTTATTAATGGCTATCTTTGTATCGATATATAATGCCTTGTAATTCCTATCATTGCAAAAAAACCTATGTATCCTGAAATAGGCAAGACTATTCCTATAAGCTCCTTGAATCCCAATAAGCTTACCATAAATGCTACTGTAACAAGGATTCCAATCAATGGTCTAAGCTTATAATTCTTGTATTTCCTTATCCTATAGGCGACTCCATACAGAAATGTAAGAGCTGTCCCAAACATTCCAGTAAACAGTAGCAAAGAATATCCAACTCCCAGTATGGGATTCACTTTCTCAGCAAGTGCAAGCATGGGGAGTTCTGAGTAGGCTAGCATATCTCTAAAAAGCACCATAGGAAGCAAAATACACAAGAATACAACCGACAATTGTGCCACCCCCTGAAGCATTCCTTTATGTATGACATCCTCCTTTTTCACATCAGGTGATATGGGGACCAATATTGAAATTGCCCCCATCATATTATAAGAAACAAAAGCCAATGTAGATGCTACCCAGTTTCCAATTAGAGGATTCTCACTGGAGTAGGGTGTTGCTACGATTGCATTAGGCTCAAATGTAAAGACTGAAAATACTCCTATTACCATTCCAACTACAATCATCACAGGTACAGTTATTGAGAATACTGTCAGCACTCCCTTGGCTTCCCATAGGGCAACAACTCCTAAGACAATTGTCATTAGTCCGCTTCCATATATGGCTGGTACATCGTATAACTGATTCAAAAGCGCACCTGTCCCGGCAACCATTATCACTACAGTCCCAAAAAGATAGAAGATATAGGTTGCACTGAAAAACAACCTGAGCCAAGGGATATCCTTACGGATAATTATCCTATCAAACTCTGTTATTCCCGTTTTTCTTGCAGTCTTCATAACAAAGCAGCCCAGTATGTATAATAATAACATGGAGATTGGCATGGCTATAAGTCCGTAGGTTCCAAACAC
Organism: Gudongella sp. DL1XJH-153; assembly: GCF_049310905.1. Taxonomy (NCBI): domain Bacteria; kingdom Bacillati; phylum Bacillota; class Tissierellia; order Tissierellales; family Tissierellaceae; genus Gudongella; species Gudongella sp. DL1XJH-153. Next base: position 59,033 of record NZ_JBMEMN010000013.1, on the reverse strand, counting down.
CCCAAAGAACTGCATTATCTCTTGCCCTGATACAAAGCCTGCTCCAAGAAGGCTCCCTGTAAAACCCATTGCTATTTCGCGTGGTTTTATACTTTTTGTGTTCAAATCTATCCCTTCCTCAAGCAAAAATGGTTGCATCAACAATTATATTCAAGCGTATGACTATAGAAATATCTCCGGTTCTCTTCTTTCCTTAAACTCCTCTTCCATCTCTAACTTGTGTCTCAAGTAGTCTTTGTCATCAAAGTATTTTGCTTGTACAGGACACTTCTTGATACAGGCTCCACACTTTATGCAGATTCCAGTTAGGATTTTTACATTGTCTTCAGGGATTGAGCCCACCGGGCAGACTCGTGCACAAATTTTACAATCTATGCATGTGTCCTTTGTTTTTGGGGTTACCTTTCTTATATCAACAGTATTTCCTTCCTCATCCATAGGCTTGTAATATTCCTTGTAATCTGGATTTCCACTAATATATAGATCTTTAGGTGCAGATTCAACATAAAGGCTCAGCCTATTTGCAAAATCAGCAGCCATTTCCAGATCAGTCATATCAGGCCTATTCTTGGCCAGCTTATATGAAAAGGAATGCTCTCCGATAAATGCAGCAGCTCCTATTACACTAAAGCCTGCGTTATTCAATATGTCCCGAAGCTCCAGAAGGGCATCGTCATAATCCCTATTACCATACAGAACAACTGCAACTGCTCTGGCCCCATTACCTTTTAGCCCTGAGAGATATTTAAGCAGAACATTGGGAACCCTTCCTGCATATACAGGGACTCCAGCTACAACAATGTCCCCTTCCATAAAATCGGGGTATTCGGTTCTGCCGTTTGGCAATGTAAAGTCATGATGAAGTATGCAGCAGCTCTCCTTCTCTGCAAGGTTATTTGCAATCTCCATCACTATCTTTTCAGTTGTCCCTGTTGGACTAAAGTAAAACGTAATAACTCTCTTCATTCTAACCACCTCTTAAATTTTTCGTCTCAAAAATCAAAAGGAACCGTCCTTAGTGCTTTATCTGGGACAAAAAGGACCGTCCCTAGCGTCCCGTAATGCTTTAAAGGATTCCAGATTCCGCAAGCTTGCTTTTAATTGAGCCCATGGAAAGGACCCCTGACTTCATAATCAGAAATCTTATAGTATCATTATACATCAAAAACGCTTTGATGTTCTTCCATCTTATATTCATTCTAAGCTTACCGGTATTTTTTCTATAGCCAGCTACCGATGTATTCAAGTCCATTTCAATTGCATCTGACAGTGCCAAAGCGCTCCTAAAGCAATAGCTTAGTCCTTCCGCGGAGCTTGGACTTATCCATCCTGCTGCTTCTCCGATCAAAGCGATATTCCCATCTCCATGTAATATCTCTCCAACCTTACGTGGTCTGGAAACATATGCTCCATTTCTTTTTATGCACGGCCCGAAATCAAAACCTCTATCACGGAGTCTTTTTTTCAGTTCCACAAACTTTCCCACAGGATCATCTTCCGGATGGAGTGCTGCTCCAAGTATCAGAACCCCATCCTTGGGTATCGTCCATGAGTAGAAATCTGTAATATCCTTGTCAAATATCGATGAATAATAGGGCATTTCTCCATCCATTCTGTAATATTCCTGTATGGCGATGTACTGTCTTGGCATGGGATAATCAGGTGAAAGGATTCTCCTTACTTTTGAACTGGCACCATCCGCTCCTACAAGAAGCTTTGTTGCAGCTTTTCTCTTCCTGCCATCCTTTACATAAGTTATCTCTACACCATTATTTGTATGCTCAAGCCCCTTGAAAATTGCCTCACACTCCACATCAACCTGGGATGGGATTAATGAGAACAGCCATCTGTCAAATCTTTCCCTGTCAACATTTATGTAATGACGCTGGTAATACCTCTCGAGATTGCTTTTTTTATCTATTGTCCTTACAGTGAAAAGCTGAGGTCCATCGAGAATATGCTGTGGAATCCCCAAGCCGAATTCAGCCAGCATCTTTTGGGCATCCGGAGCAATAAGGCCACCGCAGCATTTCTGATAGTCTTCCTTCTCTGATGCTCTATACATATTCCGTCTTTCAATAACCAAGACCTTCCTACTCTTTCCAATCAGCCTTGCAAGCGTAGCTCCGGCTGGTCCGCCTCCAACGATTACAACATCATACATCAAGACTCACCTTCCCCGTCATCATCTCTATATTCAAGAATATCCCCTGGCTGACAATCCAAAGCCCTGCAGATTGAATCCAGTGTGGAAAGCCTGATGGCCTTTGCCTTGCCATTCTTGAGGATTGAAATATTGGCCATGGTGATACCCACCCTTTCGGAAAGCTCAGTAACACTCATTTTTCTCTTTGCCAGCATAACATCTATATTTATAATAATTGCCATCTATTTCACCTCAAATCGTAAGGTCATTATCTTCCTTGATCCTTATGGCCTGATCAAGAAGCTTTTGGAGTACCGCTGCGAAGGTTGCAATCACTATTGATGCAGATACTATTATAATTGGAAAGCCAACAAGTCCCGGTGCATCATCCATATCTGCTATGGGGTAGATAAAGGGTAGCATCACGATATATATACCTGCAATTGAAATTGCCGCCAGCTTGATTCTTCCCAAGCCATGTACCGCTTCCTGGGAAAAGGCGTTGTTATTGTCAATAAGCCCTAGTAGCTTCCATGCCTGAGACAGTGCATAGAAGTATGCAAATGCTGTCAGATAGGCCCCTCCTATCATCGGTATTGGAAAGAAACCAACCGATCCTGGCAACCAAAATATGCATATTGCAAGAATAGGCAAACTCATGAGTATCAATGCACCCCTTAGTAGAAGAGTTGTTCCCTTGTTCATTATCAAACACCTCACAATTTAATCGTTTGTATTGATTTTAACAAATTATTTATCGTATTACAATAAATAATTATTCTTTTATATGCCTTTAATCCTGAAAACATTATCTCTATTGCATTTTGGATTGAGACAAATCGGGTAATATTATAATAAATAAACCTATTGGTGCAAAGGATTGTGATATCCAATGAAGATTAATCTTGAAGGTGAAATGGAGACCCTGCTTATACCATTGTATGGAAAAGCTAAAATGTCCGAGGAAGGAATATTTGAGGATTCTTTTGCAGAAAAATCAGTAATAAAATTGAATTTTGATTTTTCCACGTTGAAAATCCAGAAAAAGACACAGGTGATGCTGGCCTTTAGGGCTGAGTATATGGACAATTTCACCAGAGAGTTTCTTTCCAATAACGGTAAGTCGATTGTTCTTCACCTTGGATGTGGTTTGGATTCAAGGTATTTCAGGCTTGGCAAGCCCGAATCATCCTGGTATGAACTGGACTTTCCAGAGGTAATATCAATAAAGGAGAAGCTTTATCCAGCCCAGGAAGGCTACACCTACATACCTTCATCCGTAAACGATCATAGCTGGCTCGAGGCTGTTTCCTGGTGTGGAGAAGCAGTTCTTGTTGTAGCTGAAGGACTTCTTATGTACCTAACCGAAGATGAAATCAGAGAGTTGATGAAGGTACTCAAAGAAAAATTCCACAGCTACACCATGATTTTTGATGTTGTTTCAAAGTTGACCGTAAAATACTCAAGGCATCACCCCTCAATCAAACGGACCGGAGCTCACCTCCTATGGGGAATTGATGATCCGGAGAAGATGGAGGAGTACGTGGGTGGAGCAAAGTATTTTAATACCATATACATGACAGAAAATCCTTCCATCTCTAGACTATCACCCTACTATAAAATGATGTATAGATTGGCTGATATGTCCAAGCTGGCAAGGAATGCTCATAAGATAGTGATAATGGAAATAGCATAGAAAATCAGTCTAGGTAAGATCCCTTTTACACAGGGGATTTCCTTGTTTTTTGTAGAGTCTTGTGTTATTATATCGTTATTCGATATCGTAATTCGTTATATGCAGGAGGTGATTAGATGCCAGACAAGGTTCTACGAAAGGTTTTTCTTGGATTTATTCATATTCATATTCTACATCATGCTAAAGAGGAGCCCTTTTATGGCTCATGGATGATCCATGAACTCCAGGAGCATGGATACAGCATGAGTCCGGGTACCCTCTACCCTTTGCTGAGTGGGATGGAAAGCGACGGACTACTAACCAGAGATGAAAGAAATGTAGAAGGAAGGGTTCGGAAATATTACAGTATTACCGAAAAAGGAGACAAGGTCCTTTATGAGGCAATAGAAAGAGCAAGGGAACTATTTAAGGAAATCGAATCCTAATTGGAATGGAGGAGTATTATGTACAGATTCAAAGATGTCCGCTATAAGGACATTATAAATATAGACAAGCTTACGATACAGGAACACCTTGTAACCTCCATTGTGGGACAAAGCGGCAGTGGAAAGACCACCTTTATTCGTCTTTTGAACAAGCTGATCAGTCCTGATGAAGGTGAAATCACCTACAAGGACAAGCCCCTGATGGAATGGGATTCAGTTGAGCTTAGAAGAAAGGTTGTGATGCTTCCCCAGCAGCCGGCAATATATTCCGGAACTGTTAAGGATAATCTGCTAACAGGTCTTCTTTATTCAGAAAGGGATCCTGTACCCGATGAAGTATTGTTGGAAATGTTGAAGTCAGTAAAGCTAAGGAAGGACCTCCAGGATGATGCAGAGCTTCTTTCCGGAGGGGAAAAGCAACGGCTTGCACTTGGCAGGGTTTTGCTTATGAACCCGGAGGTTCTGCTTCTTGACGAGCCTTCATCAGCCCTTGATGATAAAACCGAGTTGATGATCATTGAGGAGGTTGTGGATTATACAAGAAGGAATAACAGAACCCTGGTGATGGTAACCCACTCAAACAGAATTGCGGAGGATTTTTCAGACCAGATAATACGAATATCCCCAGATGAACCAGTACAGGTAAGGGAGGTCTCAAGATGAACAACGATATAATGAATCTTCAGCTGTGGCAGATTGGGGCAGCCTATGTTTTTATCGCAATTCTTCTTGTTATTGTCAGAAAAAGAGGAATAGGAAGGGAAAGGGAAATCCTTATCGCCTCGATCAGAATGACCCTTCAGCTTGTGCTGGTTGGGTATGTTCTGGTATATATTTTTGAAAGCACAAATCCTCTGATGACCATCCTTGCAGTGGGGGTTATGGAGGCATTTGCAATTGACAACATATTCAAGCGAACAAAGGAAAAGCTTACAGGTAAGATTAAGAAAATCATAGCATTCTCCATGCTGACAGGCACACTTACAAGCATACTCTATTTTCTGTTCGTGGTTATAAGGATATACCCTTGGTTTAATCCACAGTATTTTATTCCCATTGCAGGTATGATAATAGGTAATTCAATGACGGGGATAACCCTCGGAGTAAAGGGAATCGCAGAAGGCATGAGAAATCAAAGAGCCCTGGTGGAGTCGTCCCTTATGCTGGGTGCGACTCCCGCCAGAGCTTCAAGAGAAATTGTAAACAGCGCCTTTGACTCGGCAATACTTCCCACCATCAATTCAATGGTTGGAATGGGAATTGTATCACTGCCTGGCATGATGACAGGTCAAATCCTTTCCGGTACATCACCACTGATTGCAACAAAGTATCAGATTGCCATTATGCTTGGTATCGTTGGAAGTGTTGCTCTTTCAGTAATACTATTTGTAATTCTGGGCTACAGAACCTTTTTCAACCACCAGGACCAGCTTATTCAAATGGATAACTAGTCTTCCATCGAGCCTGCTATGACTTTTAGTTTTCCTGCCAGAACCTCTATGTCCAAAGGAAGCTCGGGACCCTTTTCTCCGTCCACATCACTTTCTATCTTTTCACCCTCAGGATTTGATACTTTAAGTCCTTTGGACTTGAAATACTCAATATTTTCCATGCTATCAAAATCGCCCGTTATTATTGACGGGCTAATTTTTATTGTCTCAAGAATATCCAGCTTCTTAAAGGCTAGAATGTGGAGAAACCCATCACCAATCTCCACCTTGGAAAGTGCTTTTCTGAAGCCTCCCAGGGTATCTATAAGGCAGACTGCCAGAACTTCAACCTCACCTTCCCATGACTCCTCGTCCATTGAAAGATTAACCTTAAATGATTTGTCCTCTGCAAGTTCCTTGGCAGATGCAATCAGGTACGCAAGTGGACCAAGCCTGGACTTCTCCTCACTGTCAACATTGTGGATTGCAGTGGGTATTTTCCCAACTGCCAATATGTTAGTGTAGTGCCTGTCATTTGCCTTTGCAACATCGATTTTTCTTATTCTTCCTGTCTGGAGTAGCTCTATTGCCTCCTCAGGATCCAATGGGATATTGAGCGCCCTTGCCAAATCATTCACTGTGCCCATTGGAATTATACCAAGAACCGGAGGCTCATCATGATCAGCAAGACCATTTACAGTCTCATTGACCGTTCCGTCTCCTCCCAGAGATACTACAAGATCAAAGCCTTTGTCTGCTGCATCAGAAGCAAACCTGGTTGCATCACCTTTCCCCTCTGTGTGAATGATTTCTATTTTTTTGTAGTTTCTCTCCAGAGCAGCTTTTATCTTCTCTTCATATTCTGCTGCTTTTTCACTTCCCGAGGATGGGTTTATTATTATCATCGCCGACTTTTTCATTGTAATCCTCCTACCAATTTGTTTCTTATATATTACCCATTAGTACTATTTCTAATGAGCTTAAGAAACAAAGAATACCATTGCCGGCTTATCAACAGTATCCCATTTGGTATTCATTAACTTTACAGAGTTATCTATTCTGTCCTTGTGTCGAACTTATATGCTGCAAACTCAATTATAATTCCATAGATTACCCCTGCCAAAAAACTGGTTGTATCCTCAAAACCTATCGAGCTGTAGAATGCAAAGGAAACCAGAAATCCTATTACTGCCCCTCTTGTAAGAGCCATCTTAAGTCCAGCGGTTTTCCATGGAGCACCAATTATGAAGCCCATTAAAAGGCGATTGTACCACAAAGCAAACAGCCAGTATGTTTCCCTTTCAAAGCCTGATCTGATAGATGCACCAACTATACAGACTATTCCCAGTAGTATGCCGGTTATTAAAGAAATTTTCATTCTACGAGTAATCATCAAATCCATCTCCCATCCTTCTTAAGCTTCAACTATTCCATCTCTGCCATTGCCTCGATCTCAACCAGGCACCCTCCATGAAGCTCAGGTACTGGAACTACAATCCTGGCAGGCTTGTGGTCTCCAAAAAACTCTCCATAAATCTCATTTACTGCATCCCAATTCTGGACATCAATAACATAGACTCTGCACTGAACCACATTGTCCCTATTGATACCAGCTTCCTTTAGAACTCTGTCCAGATTCTGCAAGGCTTGCTGAGCATGTTCCCTTACGCCACCTTTTGGAAGTTCTCTCGTATCAGGGTCGATTGAAAGCTGTCCCGATACATATAACATTCCATTTGAAATAACCCCTGGTGAATAATGTCCCTTGTTTTCCGCTTTGTATTTTGGTTTAACTTTTTTCATTTTATTTCCTCCAATTTCTAATTATGAATCCCACCATATTAATTGTATGCCTGCGCATACTTATAACTAATATTATACCCTACCATTTTATAATTACTGGTAAACAATAGAATTTAATGAGTAAAAATAAAGAATCAAGCTTCCACATATATCGAAGCTTGATTCTTTGGGAGGTATTTATTAATTAATTGTTTATATCTTGTTTTGAACTACAGGCTGATAAAACCAATTGCAAGATATCCAGCCACTGCAACTCCTCCACATATCAATGCATATGGTAGCTGTGTCTTAACGTGGTCAATATGGTCAGCCGCTGCACCTGTTGATGCAAGTATTGTCGTATCAGAAAGAGGTGAACAGTGGTCTCCAAATACTCCTCCTCCAGCTACTGCAGCAAATGATGCCATAACAAGAGGTGTAACTGCTCCACCTGTAAAAGCAAATGCCAGTGGAAGAGCAATAGGCATTGTTATTGCAAATGTACCCCATGATGAACCAGTTGAAAATGCAACGATAGCAGCAATTATAAATATTATTGCCGGTAACAGTTGTGGTGTCAAGAAATCTTCTGTAACAGAAACTATATAATTAGCTGTTCCAATATTTCTTGATAGTGTATTTATGGAATAAGCTAAACCTAATATTACAACTGCTGGAACAGCTCCTTTAATACCATTTGTTGCTGTATCCATAATTTCATTGAACGGAATACCTTGGAAAAACATACTAATCCCCATGAAAATAAGTACAAATAGAAATGCTTCCATTGTCTTAGCGGATTTAATTGTCAAATATGTTCCCATTGCAATAGTAATAATCATCAATACAGGCAATAGGAAGTTAAGGAAAACTCTTGGTTTCAGACCAGGATGTGCTTCCATCTCTGTCAGCTCTCTACCTATAAGAGGTATTGCTCCATCCCTTAATACTTTCCCTTCATTTATAGCTCTACTCTCCGCCTTTTTCATAGGTCCGAAGTCTTTAATAACTCCACCCGCAATTAGACCTACAAATGCAATTGTAAATAGAGCGTAGAAATTATAGGGTATCGCCCTTACAAATAAGTTCATTGCATCTTCCTGCGTTACTACTGCACCAACACCTATTGCCAAGCCGCTCAAATAAGCTGCCCATCCAGTTATTGGAACTATTACACTTACCGGTGCAGCTCCTGAGTCAGCTATGTAAGCTAATTTCTCTCTTGAAATCTTTGCTTTGTCTGAGATGCCTCTCATTGTAGTACCTACGAAAAGTGGACTAAATGAATCACTGAAATAAACAAACATACCTAAGAACCATGCTACAAGCTGAATAGCTCTTCTACTCAGATGCTTGTTCTGTATGTATTCTGCGAATCCCTGTATTGCTCCAGTTTTACGAAAGAATGCTACCAATACTCCAATAAATGTGTTCAATAGCATAACCCATGCAAAGCTTGAACTTCCAAGACTAGCCTTTAAGAGATTCGGAAATCCCAGTAAACCTTCCCCTGCCATGAGTGTACCAGTGATACAAGCCACCATCAATGCTATGACTGTATTCTTGGTTACGAATGATAGTACAATTGCTATTACAGCTGGTACCAATGATAATATGCCAAGATCCATTGCTTCCATTTTACCACTCCTTTTTATTTTTTAATAAAATTATTTGATCTGGTAACTGTAGCTGGTGGTGCTTTGTCCAGATTCTTATCTGAGATTTCCAATAAATCTTCTGGTTTAATCCATGGCCTATTTTGAAGTGCACTTGTTTCTTCATGAGTTAGGTATCCTTTGTGAGCTGTCAAACTCCTTCTTAGAAATCCATCTCTTATGCACGCTTCTTCTACTCCCAGGTTCAGTATGTTCCTTAGATGTGGAAGCACTGAAGCAGCATATGCAATAGATGTTGAGTTGGAAATAGCCCCTGGGATATTACCTACACAATAATGGACGACCCCTTCTTCAACATATCGAGGTTCTGCATGTGTGGTCTCTCTGAATGTTTCTATGCAACCGTAGTCATTACTTATGTCTACAATAACAGAACCTTTAGGCATAGACTTAACCATTTCTCTGTCAATCAAGAACTCCTTGCTTCCTTTTGGCCACTTTACGCAATTGATTAAGAGATCAGTTTCTGGTAATAGTTTCTTGATGTTGTACCTTGAGGATATGGCTGTATTAACTTTTTCATTGTATAGTTTACCAACTTCTCTTAAAGTTAAGATATTTATATCCATTAATGTTACCCATGCTCCAAGAGATTGAAGAACCTGTAGTGCACTTTTCCCAACTATACCACCACCTAGAATTACAACTTTAATTCCTGGTGCACCAGCCAAACCACTAACAAATTTTCCACTTCCTCCATTGATTGACAGGAGTGATTCCAATCCAAATAGAGCTCCTTGCTTTCCTGCGGCTTCAGCATTTGGCGATCCATATCTATGGGAATCCTCTGCAGTAAATGCAGTAACTTTCTTATCAAGCAAAGCCTTTACCTCTTCCGGATGACCCGCTGGATGAATACAAGTAAAAACAATCTGCTCTTCTCTAAGTAAATCATACTCCACCGATTCAATTTCCTTAACTTTTGCTACCAGGTCACATGTATGGTAAATTTCCTCCATTGTGTCGAGAATCTTTGCTCCTGCAGAAATATACTCCTGGTCTTGAAATCCAGCCAATTCACCAGCGCTTTTCTGAACATATACATTATGCCCATCATCGACTATCGCGGAGACTTCAACTGGTGTTGCAATTACCCTATACTCTCCATCCTTAATGTCTTTAAGAACACCAAAGTTCATACTACCCCTCCTTATATTTATTACTGATTATATATTGCAATTTTGATGCCATGTTTACTTTCCGCATTCAATTTCTTTATCTGGTTCATCTAGCTGTATTGACAGAAAACAATAGTTATTCAAAAAATAAAAAAGCCCATTAATGGGCTTTAAGGTGACCGTTTTTAAGCTTTTGTTATATTAGATTATAATCCTTTACCTTCCTTTGAAGAGTCTGCCTTGGAATTGATAGCATTTTAGCTGCCTTTGCAATATTATATTCAGTACTTCTCAAAGCTCTATCAATCATTCTACGTTCATATTCTTTAACTGATTCCTTTAGTGATTTTGTGTCAACATCAAGTTCTATCTGTCTAGTGACATCAGGCATAAGCAGTTCATCCAATTTTGATTCTATATCTGAAAACTCAAGATTTGTTTTTGTTTCGTCGACCAAACTCATGGCATATACCATTATGTTTTCTAATTCACGTATGTTTCCTGGCCAGTCATACTTTGATATCTCCTCTAAGACATTCTTTGTAATATATTGTATGTTCTTTTTAAACATACTGTTATACTTCGAGACCATAAAATCCAATAATATAGGGATATCATCCTTTCTATCTCTTAAAGGTGGGATATTGAAATTAATCGCATTAAGTCTATAATAAATATCTCTCCTTAATTCCTTGTTTTCAATTGCTCTTAAAGGCTCTTCATTCATAGCAGCAATAATCTTTACATCAATCTTGATGTTTTCCAATGACCCTATCCTTCGTAAAGTGCCTTCTTCAAGGACTCTAAGAAGTTTTGGCTGCAGGTGAAGTGGCATTGAATTTATTTCATCTAGAAACAAAGTCCCTCCATTAGCCATTTCTATTAATCCTATGTTATCAACCGCCCCTGTAAATGCCCCTTTGGATGTACCAAACAATATGCTTTCCAGTAAATTCTCAGGTATTGCTGCACAGTTTTGTGAAATGAAGGGTTTACTTTTTCGTGGACTATAGTTATGAATAGCTTGGGCAAATAATTCCTTCCCTGTCCCAGTTTCTCCATAGATCAGCGTCGGCAAATTACATTTAGATGCTACTTTTACGTATTCTTTTAGCTCTAGCATTTTTTTGTTGTTTGTTATGATATTATCCAAAGTATATTTAGCATAATGTCCTTGTCTATGAAGTGTTTCAACTTTATTGTATTTAAATGAGTCAACTTTAAACACTTCTTTCTCATTTGATATTCTATTATTATCATTACTCTGATTTTCATTCAGTGAACTATCTCCATCTTCACTAACAGATAAATCAATACCTCCCACAATGGTATTTCCTGATTTGATTGGGATTGATAAAGATGTTATTACAATCTCATCTCTTCCTTTAGATTTCAACATTTGTTGTTCTTTATAAATTGGAATTCCCATAGTCATTGCCTTGTAAGTACTGCTTGTTTCTTCAGTCAAATTCTCATATATTTCAAGGAAATTTTCTCCTACCACTTCATAATCAACTTCTGGATTTTCATTTAACTTATTATTAAATTTAGCTGTGAATAAAATTTCTCCATGCAAATTTATGATTGTTATACCATCTATATATCCCTTGCCATTGAATAATTTGTCCATAATCTTCATCCTAATCAACCTCGTCTATCGTTTATAGTATTACTCTTTGATAATAGATTATATCATAACGCATTTATGATTTTCTATATTTCGATAGTGATTGCTCTTATCAACTATGTTACTCCTTATAATTAAGTCCCCTTTTAAGCTCCTCCCAACCAGGGAGAAATTTTGTCATATGTTCCTTGAATTTATCATTATGTAGCCTTTCCAGAAGATGATTCATTTCGTGAACAATGATATATTCGAGGTACCTTTCATCCTTTTTTGCCAGCTGCAGATTAATCCAAATTCTTTTATCTCTAGTATTGCAGGTTCCCCAGCGAGTCTTCATATCCTTGACTCCCCAGTCCTTTACTTCAACTTTCAGAATAGGTTCCCATTTTGCTATAAATCCTGGTATAACTATTTTTAGTTGCTCCCTGTACCACTCCTTTAAGAGCTTTTCACGATTTTCCTTTGTATGTCCATCTTTTACAAAGAGAACCAGTTCCCCGTCTTCTATCTCTGCACCCTGTTTACCAGAAGTCTCTTGAAGACTTAGTCTATACTCTGTCCCCAAAAACATATGATTCTCGCCTGATATATACTCTTTTGCAGTTTCTCTTGGTGTGCTATTTACTTTTCTAATTTGCCTAATAATCCATTCTTCCCTTGAATCAATAAACTCTTTAACAGCCTGATCACTTATTCTATGCGGAACAGAAAGTCTTACTTCTCCATCCGGAGGATGTACAGAAAGTCTCAAGGTCTTAATATTCTTTCTGGTCAGCTGGATTCTAATATTATTTAAAATTATCTCCTTCATTAAACACCGTCCTATTGGAGCTCTATTGTATTCCCATTAAGCTGTTCAGCTGTTTGTGGACTACATGTTGTAAATATCACCTGATGGTCCTTAGCGAATTCTATTATCATCTTTACTGCCTTTTCTTTTCTCTCAGGATCCATATCCACTAGACAGTCATCCAAAACAAGCATGCCCTTTCTGTCCCTTAGAAGGTTCTCTGCAAGTGCGAGCCTTATTGCCAGTCCTACAGAATCTCTTGTTCCTGTGGAAAGCAGTTCAGTTGGAATTTTAACAGAGCTCTTGTTCTCCAATATGATTTTCATGGATTCCCCGATTTCCCTTATGTCGTAGTTATTACTCGTAAGGATTTTCATGTATTTTGACATTGATTCGACCAAGGGCTTATCTGTATCCTGATCCATCCTTACCTTGGTATGGACAAAAGCCTTCTTGATTCTGAGCAAAGCCTCTCCTTTTCTTACTAGTCTGTTGAACTCTCCCTGAGCTGTCTTAAACTCAGTCTGCATCTCCTCAAATGATGTCTCAGGAAGGTTTCTTTCGCACTCTGCATATCTTTCCTTTGCACTGAAGTATTCAGTATTAAGACTATCCAGTTCATTTCTTGAGATCTTTAGTGTATGGAAGAAATCATCTGTTGTTTCAAATTCTTCAGGTAGTCTTTTTAATGGCTCTAGCTCCATTGCCTTAAGTTTGAGCTCAGCTCTTTTATCCACCATGGTATCTAGAAGGTCATCCTCTGAACTATATTTCTCTTCCCATAAGGTCAGTGCATCCATAACCTGTCTCTTCTCAATTCTCTTTTGAAGTAGCTGCTCACCTACAATTTCTATTTCCTTTGTAATATCTTCGAGATTCCTGGCATTTTCCAATCCCTGCAACTCAGATAGCAATTTTTTAATATCCTCAAGTGTTTCATCACCAAGGATAATCTCAATTCTTGTTCGGATCTTTTCCGCCTTGTCTTCAAGGTTTATCTGTCCGGTTCTTATGCTCTTGGCCTCCTGGATGGACTCTACTCCTAGCTTTTCCAGTCTTTCCGATATTTGCTTCCTAAACAACTCAACATCTTCAACAGTCTTTTCCATGTCCTGCTCACCTGCAGAAATTTTGATTTCAAGACCATTGCTGCTTTTTATGGTGAGAATCCCCTTGGCTAAAAACTCGTCCCCTTCAGCTACTCTCTTCTGTTCTTCGAGTCCTTCCGATACTGAGATATCTGTCTCATCAGGCACCCTTATAACTTTACCCTTAATATTTACAGTGTTTATAACCATAAGGGCCTCCTTCAACTGAAGGTTCTTATCATCAAGAAATTCAATGTCTTCACTAGTAACTTCCAGTTGGTCAATGATTTCTTTTTCAATACCCTTAAGTTCTTTTTCTGCATCTTCAACATCTTGAATTTTCTTCACTAGCCTGTCTCTTTCCCCCGCTTTACCTGCAAGTTCCTTTTCCTTATCCAAATCCTTAAGTTTTCCACTTAAGCTATCTATCTCTTCTAATAATTCTGTAAGTCTTTGCCTTTTACCTGGCCAGTTCTTGTTGATTTCCTTAAGTACTTCAATTTCCTTCTCAGTCTCTTTAATTCCAGGCTCCAGCTGTATCCTTTTTCTTATATCAGCTTCAATTTCTTCCAGTTCAGCTTTTCTCTTCCTTATGCTGGCAAGGTTTGTCTCCAGATCTTTAAAGGTGGTGTAGGCATCTTCAAGCTCCTTTTCGCGTTTTCTTGCATCCCTAAGCTTTTGCTGGAGGTCTTCCTTTTTATAGAATCCCTCTACTATCTTGCCGATTCCAACTTTGTATGGATTGTTGATTCCTCTGTTGTTTTCTGGATATTCCTTATCAATATCCCATCTTTTGTACATTTCATCCAATTGAGCATCAATCCTGGCTTCAAGTTCATCCATTGAAACTCCATCCAGCTCCATAACTGTTCGCCTCAGAAAATCCCCAACCTCTACATTAGTGTCATCGTGGGATGTCATAAACCGAATTGCATCCTTTAAATCCTCCTGTTTAGAGAAAATAATTCTTTTGTAGGTTTCTTCACCGAAAATAATTGCTTTCCTTAGGAAACTGTCTATTGCCTTCTCATCCTTCATTACCGTTCCATCAGGAAGTATGAATTTAATGGAAGGGGATATTCCCCATTCCTTTTCGAGAGTGTAATCTTCCCCGTCTATGTTTATATTAATTTTCCCGTCAATGTAGTCCCCTCCCGGATGGGGCATAAATCTTTTCTTGAATTCCTTGTCATGTGTTGATCTGTCACCCACCTTGACACTATTGAAAAGTGTGTGAACAATTCCATTTACAATGGTGCTCTTTCCTGCCTCGTTTGGCCCAAGAACCACATTGAGGTTCTCATCAAACTGTATATCCATATTCTTAAGTCCTGCAAATTGTCTGGTTGAGTATCCCTTGATTATCATTTCCTCACCTCCGAAATGATTTCATATGCCATCTGCAGTGCTTCTTCATCGTCCTGAAGAGAAAGCAGCAATTGCTCTGGAAATGATCCCTTTGTAAACTCCTTCTTGATCTTATCTGAATTTATTCTTATCTTTAGGTCTGAGTCTTCAAGAACAAGGAACAATATCTGATCCTCTAGTTTATTTATCACTTGAAGTCTATGCTTGTAGGCATCCTCATCGAGTGTGCCTTCAAGTCTTATTCTGGCTATGGTATCATCCTTATACTCCTTGAAAAAATCATCGATTTTCCTGTAATCCTCCATTGATTCCATATGAAATTCCTCATCTTTGAATTTGTACTTTCCAGTTGTAATCCTACTTGCCTGGATATCATTCTTGTCATATACATTGATAACCCAACCGTTTCCATTGTGTCTGCAGTCAAGCCCATCAGGTTCTGGTGTGCCTGGATTATATGTCTTCCAATTGTTAACCTTATCATTCTCCGGGTAGCTTATATGGGTATGTCCCATAAGCCATACATCCACAGGGATGCTCTCAAGCTCCTCAATACTCATGTTAAAGTACTGATTATCAAGGTCTGGAGAAATTCCCGACAGCGCTCCATGACCAACTCCTATATTTATCAAATCAGAATTTATATCCTCCTCCCGAATCCATCCAAGGTTATTCTGGTCTGAGTGTTTTGAATGACACCCTGCTGGATATATTGTTGCATCCAGTCCAAACTCCTGAAGAGAGTATGGCTTTTCATCTCCAAGGAATAGAACCTTGTCATCAACAAGAGAAAGAAAGCTTTTCCAAAGATCGACCATCTCTGTATGATAGTCATGGTTACCTGGGAGTATTGCAACACAGCTTCCTTCAAATCTTGAAAGATTCTTTGCCACTGCTGTCTGGGTCTTTTTGTCAATGCCGGTTGTTTTATCAAACAGGTCCCCTGCAATGACGAAAAGGTCGCAACCCTCAATGTTTGCAATTTTGACCATTCTTTCAATTGATTCTACCCTGGCATCCTTTAAAAGCTCTTTAACTCCATCAGGGTAACTGTTAAATCTCATGCCAATATGTATATCTGCAGTATGGAAAATCTTTATAGCCACAATATCCCTCCTGAATAATTCACATCCATCAATTTTTTGTCCATATCATTATATTACCATAACAAAGGTCTTCGAGTCAGTTGTTGTTAAAACTTTCCATTGAAAAAGGCACCCTTTCGGATGCCAATAAAAATCTTACTTGAATTTTACTTCAACTGTTCCCAGCTCGCTGAACTCACATCTGAATTGATCGCCTGCAGCTGCATCCGGTGATGCAGTGAATGCACCCGAGAGGATTACTTCTCCCTTCTTTAAGGAATCTCCCAAATCATGAAGTTTGTTTGCAAGCCATGCAGCACCCATTGCAGGATTTTCAAGAACTTCTTTACCACTTCCCTTGTTTGCCACTTCTCCATTTTTATATAGTGTCATTTCTATATCAGGCAAGGATACGTCGTTAATATCCACCTTGTTATCCCCCAAAACATAGAAAGCGCTTGATCCATTATCAGCAATTGTATCTACAAGCTTTATCTGCCAGTCCTCTATTCTACTGTCAACGATCTCAATTGCAGCACAAACATAATCAGTTGCTTCAAACACATCCTCAATGGTCACACCTGGTCCTTCCAGATCTTCCTTTAATACAAAGGCTATTTCACCTTCTACCTTTGGTTGTATAGTCATATCCAAGGATACCGTGCCACCGTTTTCAATTTCCATGCTTTTGAAAAGATGTCCAAAATCAGGTTCAGTTATATTCAATAGTTGCTGCATTCCCTTTGATGTCAATCCAATTTTCTTCCCAGATAATACTTCGCCCTCTTCCTGTGCTCTCTTTACATTCTTCATCTGAATATCATATGCATCATCTACTGAAAGATTTGTGTTTGTCAGGCTCAATGGTTTCATTGTTTTTCTTTTTTTAAATGATTCATAAAGCTCCATTGATAATTGTTCATTTGTTATTAGTTTTTCTTCCATGGTTGCCTCCTTTTGTTGATTAAAACCACGATACTTCCATACTTGTCATAATCCAGGAATCTCTTACCTTATCCTTCCTAAGCTTATTGCCCTTTCAGTTTGTTATATACTATAGATACCCAACTCAAATGTTAGAGACACTTAAAGTCTACTTATTGATTCCAAACTTTTCCTCTGCGAGATGAATGACAATTTCTTTTTCATCAAATGGATGGTTTACTCCCTTGATTGACTGCCAAATCTCATGACCCTTTCCTGCAACGAGTATAATATCATTTTTCTGGGCTAAGCTTATTCCTTCTCTTATTGCTTCATACCTATCAGAAATTACTTTATATTCCTTGTTTGTTTTGCTAACTCCCTTCAATATATCTTCTATTATTCTATCTGGATTCTCCCACCTTGGATTATCCGACGTAACAATGCATATGTCACTCATTTTCGAAACAATTTCTCCCATAATGGATCGTTTATCCCTGTCCCTGTCTCCTCCTGCTCCAAAAACAGTGATGAGCCTTCCCTTACAGGATTTTCTAAGTGCCGAAAGAACATTATATAGCCCATCAGGAGTATGGGCGTAGTCAATTACAACCTGGAACTGACCTCTTGTATCCACCTTCTGCATTCTTCCTGGAACATTATTTAACTTCTTCACAGACTCATATATGGATTCAAATTCAATCCCCTCTTGGAGGGCAACCAGTATTGCTCCTGAGACATTATATATATTGAACTCTCCTGCCAGATTTGTAATAAAGTCAAGTTGCTTATCCTCTATAAGAAGTGAAAACTCCACGCTGTCAGAATTATATACTATATTTCTTAGCTTTACTTCTACTTCATCCCCGCTTCCATAGCTGATAATCCTGGCTGCTTGGTCACCAGCTTCAGATAAAAAGCGTTCACCATAGATATTGTCTCTATTAACCACAAGAAAATCCGTGGGCATCTGTAGAAATTTCTTTTTGGCAGTATAATATTTTTCCATGGTTTTATGATAATCCAAGTGGTCCTGTGTAAGATTTGTGAATATTCCTTCTCTAAAGGTTATATGATCTATCCTTCCCATATCCACTCCCTGGGAGGATACTTCCATGACAACATACTCTGCTCCAAGATAATCCATCTCACTTAAAAGCATCTGAATATCAAGAGATTCTGGAGTAGTGTTTACTAGTTTCCTGTTCATGTTCTCAAATTGGGCTCCGAGTGTTCCTATTAGACCGATTCTCTTTCCTGAATTCTCAAATATCTGCTTCAAAAAATATGTGGTGCTTGTCTTGCCATTAGTTCCTGTAACGCCAATCACTCTTATCCGTTCTGATGGCCATTTGTAAAACTCATTTGAAATAATCGACAGAGCTTTTCTGGTATCATCGACTCTTACATAGACTCTCCCTTTAAAAGACTCCTCCACCGGTCTATCTGATACAATTGCCACTGCTCCCTTATTAACAGCATTTGATATGTATTTATTACCATCCTCACTTAAACCTCTTATGGCAACAAAAACAAAATTTTGAGAGCACTTTTTTGAATCATAGCAGACCCCCTCAATATCAATATCCAGACTTCCTTGCGTGGCAATTGTTTTGCACGAACTAACCAATTTCTTTAGATTCATTATGTGCTCACCTCCATTTATGTGGTAATGAGTATATACCCATAAAGAGATGTGAGCACCTTTGTTCTCATGATTTGTCATTTGGATTCAAAAAACAAGGTGGGTAACCCACCTTGAGTATTATGGTTTTTCAACACTACCATCCGGGTATTCTGCAAATCTCTTCAAGGATTTGTCGTGGGCAACCTCCTGCTCAGGGAATGGCCAGCCTCCAAACTGTGTTCTCTGGTAGTCATCATATGCCTGCCGAATTTCCTCCTTTGTTGTCATCACAAAGGGACCATATGCAAGGATCGGCTCATCAATTGGTTCGGATTCCAGCAGAAGCAGCTTAACAACTGAATCTGACATATTCTTAATCTTGGTCTCTTCATCTGTTGAAAGAAACATGTACATCTTCTTCCTTAGTTCCTTTCCTTCAACCAAAACAACTCCATCAAAGTAGTTGTAGATCGACCGGTTCATCGTCGGACTCTCTACTGGAAGCTTGTACTCGACATCTGGATCCAACTCAATCAATTGAATGGAAAGTCTATTATCAGGATTATTAGCCCAGGAATCCTTTGTTGGTCTAACAGCTTTTATTCCATTTAATTTTCCTGCAATAAGTGTGACTCTTGCTTCCTTACCCTTTTCACCAATTGATATCCTTGGGATATCCTCGTTCCATAGCATCTTGTAGTCAGGTTCAACCATTCTATGAGCATGGTCCAGACTTAACCAAACCTGAAAAAGCTCCATGGTATTCGGTTTATCATCGTTTATCAAAGGAAACATCTCGCAGTGTTGAAGTCCCTTTCCAGCAGTCATCCACTGAACATCTCCCTGGCCATATCTTCCTCTTGAGCCCAATCCGTCCGTATGATCTACAAAACCTTCCGTAACTATTGTTATTGTCTCAAAGCCTCTGTGAGGATGAGCAGGGAAGCCAGGTACTTTCTTGCCGTAATACATTCTCCAATCGGCACTGAGGTCAAATCCTTCATTATACTTCTTCATTTCGTTTGGTCCCAGTTTCCCATTGCCTGCTGGGAAATGGTCCAGGTGGTGCATGGATGCAACAAATGGATTCTGTGTTGGCATCTGATGCTTGTATGATCCTCTTTCGAGTATTGTCATATTATCTCCTCCGTATCTTCTTTAATCAACAAATGTTCCCTCAGGATAAAGTGGAAAGTTTGAAATAAGCTCTTGTGCACTTGCTTTGCAATCTTCCAGTACCTTCTTGTCATCAGGTGCACTTGCGATAAGGTTCATTATCTCTGCAATCTTAATCACTTCACTCTCTCTTAGTCCCCTTTGCGTAATTGCTGTAAGTCCAATTCGTACACCACTTGTAACAGATGGCTTTTCGGGATCGAAGGGAATCAAGTTCTTATTTACAGTTATACCCACTGAGTCAAGAGCAGTTTGAAATTTATCACCTGTAATGCCTTTTTCTCTTAAATCAATCACCAAAAGGTGATTGTCAGTTCCACCGCTTACTATTCTAAAGCCATGTCCCTGAAGCTCATCTGCCAGCTTTCTTGCGTTTACAACCACCTGCTCCATGATCTCTTTGAATTCATCAGTCGCAGCATACTTAAAAGACCAAGCCTTTGCTGCCATGGTTGTTAAATGAAGAGATCCCAAGGAACCAGGGAATGTTCCCTTATCCAGGAGCCTTGCATGTTCTTTTTTGCAAAATACCATGCCGCTTCTTGCAGAGCAAAAAGTCTTGGTTGTGGATGAGGATACAAAGTCAGCATGAGGTATTGGACTCGGAATTACACCCGCTGCAACCAATCCGGCAACATGTGCCATATCCACCATAAAATATGCTCCAACTTCTTTTGCTATCTTAGAAATTCTCTCATAATCAATCAACCTTGGATATGAGCTCCCTCCTGCAATAATAAGCTTAGGTTTATCTTCCATTGCTTTTTCTTTCAGGTCATTATAATCTATTTGTTCAGTTTCAGGGTCAACACCATAAAAGGAGTGACTGTATATTTTGCTGACCCAGTTAGCGGGACTTCCGTGGGTAAGGTGTCCTCCCTGGTCCAGCCTCATGCTGAGTATTTTGTCTCCTGGTTTAAGTATTGAAGCAAATACACTGTAATTTGCAGTTGATCCTGAGTATGACTGAATGTTTACATGCTCTGCATCGAAAAGCTTCCTAGCCCTTTCGTTTGCCAATATTTCCACCTTGTCAGCAACAAGAGAGCCTGCCTGATAACGTGCTCCTGGGTAGCCCTCAAGGGTCTTATTGGTAAACACGCTTCCACTTAACTCCATAACCGGTACTGGCACGGTTGATTCTGACGCTATCATTTCAATATTATGTTCCTGCCTATATAGTTCTTCATCCACCAAACCCGCCAACTCTGGATCAGTGAGTCTTGTTATCTTTAGCATATTTTCGCCTCCTGCATGTATTATATGTACATGTATCATAAATCGTCCAATTACCATTATTATATAATACTTGTTAGGCAATTAAAGAATATTTCTACATTTTTATTTTTAAAAAATGAGCATGCCTTTTGTCATCCAATCAACTAATCTATCTTAATAAAATCAGCCCATTCAATATTAATCTTATCAGCATTCTCCTGCCAATACATTAATCGTTCGATGTAAGATTCAATTTTTTTATTTACCGATGTCTCATACCCCTTCATATTATGTGAAAGTACAATAGCCGTTAGCTCATACATGGGAAGACCTATTGCATGGCTGCCTACATGGACCGTTGCACCAGCATGCCCAATCCCGTGGCAAAGTGCTTTGCAATATTCGTCATCAATTTCCTTGGCTACAGCATGAGCATCCAGAATTGCTCGTTTTGCTTCCTGCATCTTTATTTTACCTTTTGCCCACTCTTCACATGACTCAAGACATTTTCTTGGCCTCTTCTCTTCAGGATGAGCAGACTCGAAGTCCCGTAGAGTGTTTTGGCCGCAGTCAAGAGCCCATAAGACAAGGGTTCTGTGACTCTGCTTGTCCATTAAGTTGACAAGCTGCTCAAGAGATTTACTCTCTCTGCTAAACAGTATCTTGTTCTTCTTTTTTATTTTGACCTCAACATCCCTAAACAATGTACCCCCCCCTGTTCCACTATATGTATGATTGAGTTGTCCATTTAATGTTACATCTCTTTTCCTTGATTATCAACATTAGGCTCTAATTGTACGGTATTACCCTTTATTTACACATCCATTGTTATCTGATATGATTAGCTTATTATCAATACTTTGAACCGTGTCCAGATAGGAGAATGCTATATGAGTCTATTGATGAATTACAATGACCAAAGATTTATCAAAATCGCACAATTCATTTTTGAAGAGCAGTTTAGAAGAGACCCCAAACTTGAAGAGGAAATGGATGATCGAAGAAAGAGACTTATGTATGACGATGTCATATACAACATAAGTTATCTGATGACTGCAGTCCATTTCAGTGACAGTAAAATATTCGAGGGCTACGCTCTTTGGATTTACGAACTTCTTTGCAATATAATGAAAGACCTTGACCGAGACAGAATAATGCAGTTTATGACGGACCATTACAGTATTATGTCCGAGATTCTAAACAGCCATGGCAAGGAGCTCCTCACAGAGGATGAGTTAAAAAAAGTCACAAAGTATCTTGAAGTTGCAGTCGAAGCAACAAAAAAATCGGTTACTGAGATCCCTCTTTCAAAATTCTTTATGGAGGGTGAGCATTTCGAAGTAAGAAAAGCTTATCTGGATGCCCTAATTACAAATCAGTCGAAGCAGGCTTATGAAGTTATTAATAATGCTAAAAATTCCGGATTGCCACTAACAGATATATATGAAGAAATCCTTACAAAAGTAATGTATGAGATAGGTTCGCTATGGCATCAGAATATAATAACTGTGGACAAGGAACACTATGCAACATCTGTGACGCAAACTGTAATGTCCAGATTTTACGATGAAATTTTTGACCGCCCTAAAAGGAACCGTACACTGGTATCATGTTCAGTTGGCAGTGAGCTCCATGAAATGGGCATAAGGATGCTATCTGATGTATTTGAGTATAATGGATGGAATACTTTCTATCTGGGAGCGGCATTGCCAGAATCTGCTTTGTTACATGCGATAGATGAATACAAGCCGGATCTCATTGCCCTTTCAGTAACCATGCCTCCTTACCTTCCTGTTTGCGAAAGCATCGTTAAAGCAATCAGAGAACATCAGCCTAATGTTAAGATTGCAGTAGGTGGACAAGCTTTCTATTATACAGATGAGCTTTGGAAAAAGTGGGATGTGGATTTTTACTCTGAATCATCAAAAGATCTTATACACTGGGCTGATACTGCTATTTAAGGATAATTACAATATTTAGGATAAGGAGACCAGAATGGATAAAGACTATACATCATTCTTATTGCAATGCGATAGACAAATGAATATAATCAATGCTTTCTGGTACAAACCAGTATATCTGATTTCACCTTATCAGAGAAAACTCGATGATATTTTTGCTGAAGGCGATAAAGAAAGGGTTAATCAACTTGTTCAAAAGGCATTTGCCCAGGATGAAATTCTCTCTTGCGGGGGATTGTTTAAGCTAACCAGTCCAGAAACAAGGATCTCACTTTGTATGATGTCAGCGGGTGAAAAACTATTGGTTCATGGTATAGATTCCTCTGTATTTGACTCTGAAAATACGGCCACTGCCGTTAAAGATATCGTTCATAAATTCATGCAGATAATTAAGGATTCTGATACCAGTCTAATGTCAGAGAATGAAACCATGATCCGATATCAATTTGAACAGATACAAAAGCTTAACAACTCGCTAATTAATACCCAAAGACAACTAAAGAGAGCAAATTCAAAATTGAATCAACTTAATAATGACCTTAGCAACAGACTAGTTAAGGACGCTCTGACAGGTCTGATAAGCAGATACCAATACAGAGAGGAAATTGAGCTCACAATAAGCAAAGCTCCTGAAAAACTCGGGATATTCACATTCATTGATTTAGATGATTTCAAGAGTATCAATGATACTCTTGGTCATAGAGCCGGGGACGAGTACCTTAAGGTATTCGCGCAGCGATTGACCCAACTACCCTATAAAAATATTATCTGTATGAGAATTGCCGGAGATGAGTTCGGACTTTATATACACGGCTACGATGATGTATCCAGTGAAGATATCAAGGAAATCTGGTCCCAGATCAAAAAATTGGTTCTCAAGGAGCCGATTGTTCTTGAGTCCATAGAAAAAGATGTATTTTGCAGTGCTGGTATGGCTGTTTATGGAAGAGATACCAATGAAATTTATGATCTGATCGAGTATGCTGATTTTGCCATGTATGAGGCAAAAAACTCCGGGAAGAATTCCTATAGCGAGTTCAGTATGGAGCGATATAAAAACAAAGAAACATCTATTCTTTAGATGGCAGTTGGAAAAGGAGACTTGCCAAATGATATATAATAACAATAAAAATATTAAAACACTGACAATGTCAGCCTTTGCTCTGGCATTATCAGTGTTTAGTCTTCTGTTATTTCGCGGTCCTATAAGTATAGCTTCAACATTTTTGATTCCAGTAATAATCGTTCTTTTTTCAAGAGGTCAGTTGAAATCTTATCTTCTTGTTTACGCAGGGCTTTTTACAACTACTCTATTGTTTTTCCCCACACAGATAATTTTTGTAGCTACTTATATGCTATTATCCGCTTTACTTAAGGTCTTCTTTATAACTTCTACTTTTAAAGTAAATATAAGCCTACTAGGAGTAATTGGTTATATATTGATTGTTTCCTTGGTCCTATTTGTCGGCATAAGACTTACCGAGCTGGTGTTCCTTGTTCCTCTTCATACCATGATGCTAAGGATTTCGGGGAATAACTTCCTGTCATATTCTTTGATACTAGTTATTGAGGGAATTTTTGTCAGTATTTTTAATATCGGAATTCTACGACTTTTTGTCCCAAGGATAGCTACTTCTTGAATGATACTATCAGTTGAAAGCCATAATTCTGAAATGGCTTATTTTTTTCTTAAAAAACTTGACATTTCCTTTTATGCGTAATATATTACCTATTGTAAGGGTAATATGTTACGTGTTTTTTTAAGGAGGTTTATGATGAATGCAGCTCGTAATGAAATCACAGGAGAATTGCTTGCACGTTTTTTTCAATTATCAAACAAACTCCAAACCTACTTGGATCAACAGCTTAAGGAGGATCAACTTACAACAAAACAGATGTTTCTTATGATTGTTATTGGTTCATTTGATTCAGATCCTGGATTCTCTGAAATCAGCGATAGATTTGGCACCAGCAGACAAAATGTCAAGCAGATAGCATTAAAGCTTGAAAAGAATGGTTATGTTGAGATTTATACAGACGAAAAGGATTCCAGGTTCAAACGCATCAGATTCACGAATAAAGCTACCGATTATTGGAAAAAGCGTGATGAAATGGATATGCTTATGTTGAACAAGTTGTTTGGTTCAGAATCAATTGAACAAATGAAACAATTGAGAGATACAATGAGACAAATTGATGCAAGTATTGATTCATTTAGTAAAAGTCAGGAGGATGAGGATGAAGATGATAATTAAAACTATTGGACTTATTATATTGGTAGTAATTGTAGTTATGGGGATAATTTCATCTCTTAATCTAACCAATCGAAAGTATCAGAAGCTCGTAGAAGATGGGCTAGGAAGTGAATCCAAAGAGGAAATTGAACTTATAAACAGTGATGATCTGACCGAAGTGCCTGAGCTTGTGAGAAAATATCTTAATTATGTTGGAGTTGTTGGCACTGAAAAAGTACATAATTTCAGAATTGTACTGGATGGTGAAATGAAGATGAAACGTGATGCAAAATTCTCCTCTCACAGCGCTCAACAGACTAGTTTTATTGATCAGGGCATTCGTTTGTTTTATATGGATTTATATATGAATGGAATAAAAATATCTGGTTTACATCATTTTGACAATGATGATGCTCGGATGAAAATCAAAGTCCTGGATATCTTTACCGTGGTCGATGAATATGGTGAAAATATGCGA
The DNA here is from genome assembly GCF_049310905.1 of Gudongella sp. DL1XJH-153. Classification (NCBI taxonomy): domain Bacteria; kingdom Bacillati; phylum Bacillota; class Tissierellia; order Tissierellales; family Tissierellaceae; genus Gudongella; species Gudongella sp. DL1XJH-153. The sequence goes on along the minus strand of NZ_JBMEMN010000013.1, from coordinate 33,184 downwards.
AGGGCAGAAACTGTTACATTCTTCAATGATATGGTTATCTTTGCTCCTCAAACCTTGATAAGCAAGAAGATCAGTTGGGAAGATATTAATGAATCAAGTGTAAAGGCTACTTTCACTCATAATGGCATAACCATTGATGCTATGCTTTTCTTTGATGAAGAAGGCAAGTTAATCAATTTCATATCAGAAGATCGATTGGCATTGGAGAACGATGGTTTAAACTCACCTGTTCCCTGGTCAACGCCCATATCTGAATATCAGCATATTAACGGACTGAACTTGCCAAAGTATGGTGAAGCGGTTTGGCATTATGATGATGGTGAATTTACTTACATTACTCTAAATGTTCGCAGCATCAAATATAATATTGATAGTCACGAATCAAAGAATTAACATTTTTTATGGAAAATAATAAAATAACGTCAACCAAAATGAGTGGTTGACGTTATTTTTACTTTGCTTTCTTGGCTTTCTTAGCAGGCTTTTTAGGTTTTACAGCTTCCTCTTTAACCTTCTCTTTTGCATCCAGTCGAGCTTGTTCCATTTTCTCTGATTCAAGATTCTGGAGATCTACTGCATTGTCATAGTCTTTTTTTATTACTTCTTTAAGCTTTGGATGGGTTGTTTTCAAAAACTTGCCGAATGCTTCCGGATACTGAAAAAGTTTTTCTCCTTCGACATCATCAAAAACTACCGAAATGTTCTTCTTGTCAGCTTCTACAATTGTTCCTGTTCCAAACTTGATGTGTTCAACCTTTTTATTAACAAATTTCATTTTACTGCCTCCTTAATCCTTCCTGACACCATTACTCAAATCTCCTGATCTTCTACTCAGCTTCTTTGACATCTTCAATAGTCAAGTCATACTTCTCCCTAATTCTTCTTTCTATTTCATTTGTAATTTTTGTATTCTCCCTAAGGAATTGCTTTGAGTTTTCTCTTCCCTGACCAAGTTTTTCATCATTGTAGGAGAACCAAGAGCCTGTCTTTTTGACCAAATCCTCCTTGACCCCAAGATCCAGCAAATCTCCCTCTCTTGAAATCCCTTCATTATACATTATGTCGAACTCAGCCTCTTTAAAAGGTGGTGCTACCTTATTCTTCTTTACCTTAACCCTGGTACGATTCCCTACTATACTATCTCCTGATTTAATGGAATCAATTCTTCTTATGTCCAGTCTTACGGAGGCATAAAATTTTAAGGCCCTTCCACCTGTTGTTGTTTCTGGACTACCAAACATTACTCCGATTTTTTCTCTTAACTGATTTATAAATATTACCACACATCTAGACTTGCTTATTGCACCTGCAAGCTTTCTGAGAGCCTGAGACATCAACCTTGCCTGAAGTCCAATATGTGATGCACCCATTTCTCCTTCCAGCTCTGCTCTTGGAACAAGGGCTGCAACTGAATCAACCACAACAATATCTACAGCACCTGATCGTACCAGTGCTTCAGTGATTTCCAAGGCTTGCTCACCTGAATCAGGCTGCGAAATTATCAATTCATCTGTATTGACTCCAAGTTTTTTTGCATATGATGGGTCCAGGGAATGCTCAGCATCTATAAATGCTGCCGTTCCCCCTCTTTTCTGTGATTGAACGATTGCATGAAGAGCGAGGGTAGTCTTTCCTGATGATTCAGGACCATAGACTTCTATAACTCTACCCTTTGGAAATCCTCCAACTCCAAGCGCCACATCCAAAGCAAGAGATCCAGTTGGAATTACCTCTATGTTAACTACTTCATTTGTTCCAAGTCTCATAATTGAACCTTTTCCAAATTGTTTTTCTATTTGCCGTATGGCATCTTCCAATGCTATATCTCTTTTTTCATTTGTAGTCATGGTCATCAATTTCCCTCCATTAAGGTGTTTATCACATTATGTCGAATTTTATACCCGTTACTCACGTCTAAAATGTCAACTTAGTTGACTATATAAGTTTATACTTTAAAGTCAAAAATGTCAACTAAGTTGACATTTCGCTTGCACCGCTATATACTAAGTATTGAAAATTTATGGAGGTGTAATCTTGAACTCAAATCTCGAAAATCTTGACTTGATAGACCTTATAAGCGAACGACATCTACAGCTTAGAAATATTGCTGAAAGAGAATGGAATGAAAAAGGAGATATCCACATTTCCAATTCTGAGTGGTTTATCTTAGCTAGAATATATAAGAAAAGCCCATCCGTTTCCCAGGTCACCAGACGTGTAGATATGTCTAGACAGGCAGTTCACAAGCTTGCCAAAAGTCTTCAGTCAAAAGGACTTGTTGAAATAACTGATTCCAGACACAATAACAGAGACAAGTGTCTTATGTTGACGGAGCTTGGAGTGGATTGTTATGAAAAGAATTTGTTGCTAAAAAAGGAGCTGGAACAGGATATAGCCAAAGAAATAGGTGTAGATGGTCTTTATGCTTTAAAAGAAAAACTGATGTCAAATTGGGGCTTAAAGTAATCATTTGAACTCATCCATTGCGTTTCTTCAAATTTTACTTGTCCTTAGCACTATATAAGTTGTATACTGTGTATTAAATATATTAATTTTCAGAAAATTAATGATGATTTATTCCACCTTATAATTTGATAGAAAGGATTGATTAGATGAGAAGCGATTCAGTAAAGAAAGGCATACAGCAGTCTCCACACAGATCCCTGTTCAACGCCCTTGGAATGACCGAAGAAGAAATGAAAAAACCCCTCGTAGGCATTGTAAGTTCCTACAATGAAATCGTACCGGGTCATATGAACCTGGATAAAATTGTAGATGCTGTGAAGCTTGGTGTTGCATCCGCAGGAGGAACACCGATGGTATTTCCTGCAATCGCAGTTTGCGATGGAATAGCAATGGGACATCAAGGAATGAAGTACTCCCTCGTCACTCGTGACCTTATAGCGGATTCTACAGAAGCTATGGCTATGGCACACGGATTTGATGCTCTGGTAATGGTTCCAAACTGTGACAAGAATGTTCCGGGATTATTGATGGCTGCTGCCAGAATAAATGTTCCAACCATTTTTGTAAGTGGCGGACCCATGCTTGCTGGCAAGGTTGGTGGTAAGAAAACAAGTCTTTCATCTGTATTTGAAGCTGTTGGTTCTTATGCATCAGGTGATATGAGCTTGGAAATGCTTGAGGAGTTTGAAAAGAAAGCCTGTCCAACCTGTGGATCTTGCTCAGGAATGTATACTGCTAACAGTATGAATTGTCTTACCGAAGTTCTGGGTATGGGATTAAAGGGGAATGGTACAATTCCCGCAGTCTACTCCGCCAGAATTCAGTTGGCTAAGAGAGCTGGAGTACAGATTATGAACCTTGTTAGAGATAACATCAAGCCGAGGGATATCATGACTGAAGATGCTTTTATGAATGCACTTACAGTGGATATGGCTCTAGGCTGCAGTACAAACAGCATGCTGCATCTTCCTGCAATTGCACATGAAGTTGGAGTAGATTTAAATCTTGAGATTGCCAATGAAATAAGCTCAAAAACACCTAACCTTTGTCACCTGGCACCAGCTGGAAATACATATATTGAGGATCTTGACGAAGCCGGTGGAGTTTATGCAGTGATGAACGAACTGATGAAAAAGAACCTCTTGAAAACAGAGGTGCTAACCTGCACTGGAAAAACCTTAGAGGAAAACATCGAGGTCTGCCACAATATGAACCCTGATGTTATAAGACCAATTGATAATCCATACAGTAAGACCGGTGGCATAGCGGTACTTAAAGGTAACCTGGCACCTGATTCCTGTGTTGTCAAACGCTCTGCGGTCCTGCCTGAGATGATGAAGCATGAAGGTCCTGCAAGGGTATATGACTGCGAAGAGGATGCAATAACCGCCATAAAGGGAGGTAAAATTGTGTCAGGGGATGTCGTGGTCATAAGATACGAAGGACCAAAGGGTGGTCCTGGTATGAGGGAAATGCTCAATCCAACCTCTGCAATAGCGGGAATGGGCCTTGACCGTACTGTAGCTTTGATTACGGATGGCCGCTTCAGCGGCGCTTCAAGAGGTGCATCAATAGGTCACGTTTCACCGGAAGCTGCAATAGGTGGAAATATTGCGCTTGTAAATGATGGTGACATTATAAGAATTGACATTGATGCAAATACAATAAGTTTTGATATTACTGATGAGGAACTTCAGAACAGAAAAGATAATTGGATCCCGAGGGAACCTAATATCACAACAGGTTACCTTGCAAGATACGCATCTATGGTTACATCTGGTAATAGAGGAGCAATTTTGGAAGTGCCTAAGAAGTAATGTAATCAAAAAACAAAAAGAACCGTCCCGGATGTTTGTGTTTGGGACAAAAAGGACCGTCCCCAGCGTCTTAACAGCGTCTTAAGAACCCCATTACCTCGATATTCAAAGGTAATGGGGTTCTTAAGTTTTCTATTCAGTTTGGTTTATTCACTTTCAATATCTTCAATAAGCGTTTTCATTTCATCTATTTCTCTTTTCTGTGCTTCAATAATTGCATCTGCCAATTCCCTTACTCTTGGGTCAGATAGATTCGCTCGCTCACTGGTCATAATTGCAATTGAGTGGTGTGGTATCATTGCCTTCATATAAGAAACGTCCGCTACTGTAGTCTGGCTTCTAACCAAAAACAATGTAAGTCCAACTACAACTAAACTGCCTAAAAGAATTGCAATATTTGCCTTGCGGTTGGTTAGCATATGGAGCATAAATGTCATCATTATTATAGCCATTACAGCTCCCATCAATATTGCCATATATAGTCTCGTTTCACTAAAAGTAGCATGCTCAATGGCATAAGTATTCAAGTACATTAGACCAAACATTACAACAGTGGATGTCATAATCATCCCACCAAATCTAAGATAGTTCTTCATAACATTTCACCTCTCTTCAATAATTAACAGTCTCAATTATTACATACCCTTTATCGTAAAATGTATTCGATTTGGAGTTTATCATGACTTGTTTACAACATTTGATCCCAATTCTATCCACCTGCCAAAGGCGCAAGGAAGCTTAGTGTATCTCCGTCTGAAAGCTTTTTTCCCAGGGGTTCTTGTTTGTAATTCAGACTATAGAATCCCATCTTATAAACTATTTTGGGAATGCCAATAGCTTTAAGCAGATCTCCAACTGTGCTATCATCAGGTAAAACTATCACTTCATCCTCATCCAAGAGGTCTTTCTTGCCAAAGGGACCGGGAAAAACTCTAATTCTTATCATCACAGTCACCACTATTCTGCTTCGAGCAGGGCTAGGATACCTAGTTCTTCAATTGTTTCCTCAAGAGGAATCCCTGTGTTTTCATCCCATCCAAAATGCTTCCAGTGACCTTTCATCATATCCTCGATCGGTACTTTTCTACCTTTTAATGGGCCTTCCTTCATTGGGGGATTCCCAGCAATACGGTCGTGCATCTTGAAACTAATTGGATCTATACCCTCTCGGATATTGAACATCTGTCTTAAGGTCTGCATCCTTTTCCCAATCTCCATATACTCATCTGGGGTTTTGTTCCAGCCCGTTGCACCATTCAAATAATCAAACAGTCTCCAGTTACCCAGTCCGGAAATCATTGCAAAAAGACAACCACCCGATCCGTCCAGAACTTGTTTGATACAGCTGTTTGCGACAGATTTCAAGGCAACTTCATCCGTCACCTTATACTTGCTGACTTTTGATGATTTATTGGTTATCTTTGGTGCCCAGGTTACAAAATCCCACAACCTCATGTAATTGTAGTATAAGCCTGCTCCAATTGTGTGTCTTCCGGGAGTAGGGTCAGCAGAAAAATGTATTCCAAGTATTGGATCCAGCCTTGGATCATGCATTCCTGGTTCCTGTCCACCGGCATTTATGGCGTATCTTTCTGAATCCTTTCCTATTCTTGCAGCAGCCATCCTGACACCATCAGCTAGAACATCTCCTATACCCTTTCTGCTCACCATTTTTTCAGAAAGAGCCACTATCGCTTCCGAGTTTCCCCAAGTAAGTTCAAGACCATCTGTATCTTCCTTGGTGATTAGTCCATTCTCATAGCACTCAATTGCAAAAGCTATAGTATTACCTGCCGATATTGTGTCCATACCTGCCCTATTCATAATCTCATTTATATAGTATATTGATTCCAGACTCTCATTAAGCAAGAGAGCCCCAAAGGAATTTACAGTCTCATATTCAGGCTTGTGTGTATGCTCGAATCTTCCCTTTGTCACATCAGAAATATTGCAGACACCTCCACAGCCGATTACGCAGGAATAACAATAATATTTCTTCTCCTCTCGCTCAATTATTCTATCTGGATTCATGTTTTTATAGGATGAAAAGTGATAATCAAGTATGGATCCATCCCAGTTTTTAACTGGGCAGTCTCCACTGGGCAAGCCGAAGGTGTTTGAAAATATCGTTCCCCATCTTTTCATCATAGGGACACTCATCATTCCATCCTGGGGCATTAAACCGCCAGCCTTTTCCATGATTCTGTTCAGCATCGGCAGCATGCTTCCCTTTAGCATTCCAGGCAACTTAACGTTCTTTACCTTGTCACTGTACTCCCTAGTGATTTCCATAATCATTTCTTTGTCATATGCTTCAATCTTACCTGTGCCGGTTAGGACTATTGCCTTCAATTTTTTTGAACCCATCACTGCACCGAGACCTGATCTAGCTGCCATTCTGCCCTTGTCATTTGATATTCCAGCTATTAGGGACATCTTCTCTCCGGCTTGCCCGATTGTTGCCACGGCACATTTCCTGTCTTTACCGTGTAAGTGGAGAAGCAACTCCTCAGCTTCAACTGCATCCTTACCCCAAAGTTCAGATGCATCCATAAGTTTAGGACCATCATCATCAATATATAGATATGCTGGTTTTTCAGAGATTCCTCTAAAAAATATTCCATCATAGCCACTTCTCTTTATTGCAGGGGACAAGTTGCCACCGCAATTTGAATCTCCCCACCCACCTGTAATAGGAGATTTTCCAACAGCCATCCACCTTCCAGTTACAACACTTCCCGTTCCTGTAAGAAGACCGCTTACAAAACCAAGCACATTATCCTTACCCAGTGGATCGGCTCCTTGAGGTATGGTCTTGTGTAAATAATATGCTCCCAGTCCTACTCCTGAAAGAAAGTTTTCATATATCCTATCAGGTACCTCTTCACTATGTATATCTCCTGTAGACAAGTCCACAAACAATACCTTTCCCATGTATCCTCTCATTTTGCATCCTCCTTCCTTCACCTTTATTGTTACCCATTTGGCATATTCTTATCCTCAAAAAAAAGGAAAGCCCAACTGCGACTTATCCTCATCCTAAACTTAATTCTTCTTCTTGCGTTCCTTGTAGTCTTTTTCAATTCTTTCCTTCCAGTCCTTATCAATTACCTTCGTTGCCCTTTTCATGCTCACTGTTTCACTTAGCACCTCGTAGTTTAGCTGAGTCCCTTCACTGTCTGCGTGATAATTGACGGCCCTGTCTCTTCCAATCCCAAATCTCTCGGCTGTTTCAGCTGCATCAATATTTGCTCCGAGAAACAGAAATTCCCAATCATATTTTTCTTTCTGATGATCAATCATTCTCTTGATCTTCTCGTAGCTGTACTCCCTGCTTGAATTTTCCATTCCATCTGTTATGATGACAAACATTACATTTTCAGCCTGCTCTTCTTTTGCAGTATGTTTTTGAACGTTTACGATTTTCTGGATGGTTTTTCCCAAAGCATCCAGCAATGCTGTTGTACCCCTTACATAATACTCTCTGGAAGTTATTGCCTCCATTCCCTTAATGTTTATTCGGTCATGGAGCAACTGATAGGTGTCATCAAACAGTACAGTTGTTACAAGGGCTTCACCTTGCTCTTCCCTCTGTTTTTTCAGCAATGAATTGAAACCCCCAATTGTGTCACTTTCAAGGCCACTCATGGAACCGCTTCTGTCTAGAATAAATACCATTTCTGTTAATCCTTTTTTCATGATGATTCCCTCCTCTTTCCTTTGATCTAAGAATATCATCTATGAAATATGGAGTGGTCGCATAAGAGGCGACAAATATATTAATAAACTTTTTAAGATCCAAGGGTAGTCTGGTCAAAAGCAAACAGAGCTTCGTTAATTTCAAATATATTATAATTCTCTTCCTCAATAAAGTATTCAACAATAAGATCGAACTTATGGCTGTGTGATAAAGCAAAACCTGCACTTAGCAATAAATCTCTTGACTCGTCAAGATTTAGCATAAGCGCTATTGCAAATGCAATTGCAGTGGACTTGCTTGGTTTGTAGTTAATGTCATTTCTTATCTTGGAGAAGTGTCTTCTGTCAATATTCGCTCTTTTATACACATCTGCATCAGTCATTCCCTTTTCATCAATCAGTCTTAAAAGCATCTGTGAGAAAGTCTGGTCTCTGTTCTTTAGAACTTCATCAAGACTCCGCCTTGATTCTTTGACAGGTGCATCAAATGATATTGCTTCCTCAAGGTAATACTCCTGATTCAACCTTTCTGCACGTGAATCAGGTCTATAGATGCGACTTTCTTCTATATATCTATCGTCAATGTATTCTTCTATTGATAAAAACAGTCTTTCTGACAGCTGAAAAGCTTTCTTGTCATAGACAACCAAGTATACTGTCATCTCATTTTCCAGAAGAAAATTTCCAATGGCTGATATGGCAGTACCCAATGCCTTAGTCTTTGGATATCCGAAGACACCTGATGATATAAGCGGAAATGCAATGGTTTCCAGATTATTCTTTTTAGCTAGTAATAGTGAATTTGTGTAGCAGTCTCTCAATTGTTCTTCCTCGTTATCATCTCCGCCATTCCAGACAGGACCAACAGTATGTATTACATATTTTGCATGCAAATCATATCCCCTTGTAATCTTGGCTTGACCAACCTCGCAGCCTCCAAGCGTTTTGCATTCTTCAAGAAGCATAGGACCTGCTGCTCTGTGAATGGCACCATCGACACCACCCCCACCTAGAAGTGACTTGTTTGCTGCACTTACAATTGCATCAACATGAACCTTTGTTATGTCATTTCGGATTATTTCCAATGGCATCAGATCATCTCCCCAATAATATATTATCCCGGATTCATCTCCTTCATACCCTACTCTGGTCTTGACACTTCAAATACTGAACCTTCTCTCCTATACCCAAGGGTATCATAGTAACCATCCACATCTGACATCACATACACAGTCATTGGAGGATAGTCGGAATATATGGACTCCATAAGCGATTTCCCGATACCTACACCCCTACATGACTTCCTGACCAGGAGATCGCACACATAGATGTAGAATCCATTGTCATTGATTGATCTTGAATATCCGCATATCTCCCCACCTTCATAAGCAACATAGGTTATTGAGTTCTCAAGTGCCTGTCTGTACATTTCATTCACTTCATCTGCCCAGTAGCAATACCAATCCTCACCTTCATCCCTTATCATTTTCATAAGCCCTGCTTCGTCCTGATCTTTCTGATATTTTCTAATTTCCATACTTAACCTCCATTACACTTTTTCCCATATTCTATATTATACTAAAAAGAATGGACACTGACTTAATTCAGCATCCATTCTTTCGTAATTATTAAAGAGAGTCTATCAGCTCAATTATCTCCTTGTTTTCCGGTATATCCTTCATTGAGTGTCCAAAATGGACATATCTGAGAATTCCTTCCTTGTCCACCAGCATTTGTGCCGGCATTCTTCCAAGCTTGAAAAGGTTCACTTCCTGCCCGTAAAGCTTTAGCACCGAGTGTTTTTCATCTGGTATTCCGTGAAATTCCAGCTTGTTCTCTTCCCAGTACTTTTTAAAGCTTTCGGCATTTTCTGGCCCGATTGCAACTATTTCCGTGTTTCTTTTCTTGAACTCATCATGGTCTTGATGCAACTGCATCATATGCTTTCTGCAGAATGGTCAAACAAAACCTCTGTTAAGTACAATCAGAACGTTCTTGCTTCCCTTGAATTCTGATAGCTTGAATTTTTCTCCCTTGAAGTCATTGATTTCAAAATCCGGTGCTTTTTTATTTACTTCAACACTTGCCATTTAATTCATCCTCTCTTGGGAAATAATTGGTTTTTGTATATCATCGTATATACCCTCTATTCCCCAAAAAACTCCATCCCCTCATTCTTAAGCCTTCTCTCCCACATGGATTTCAACAATTCCAGCTCTTCCGTGTAATCGGTCTGTGACTCATCCCTACCATACTCAAGAATCTCAAGAACATCCATTTGAAACTCTGACTGCCCTTTGATTTTCCATTCCGTCTGAAGTTCCTGATTTGGATGGCTTCCAAAATCCAGAGTGAATTTTGATCTGTTGATTCCACTTTTGATGTTTCTTGTGGCTTCAAGCAGACACTTCCTGCCATCACTTGATTTTATAATATACACACCCATATCGGGTATTGTTTTTTTATAGGCTTCCTTTAGTTCTTTCCTTCTATCCATCTATTACTACTCCTTTCTTTCAATATTCCCTACTTTAGCCAGTATGCCTTTCCATCAGCAGTTCTATCCATAAACCCATACTCAATCAGATACCTTCTGATGACAGCATAGTCATGGAAAATTTCCTTGATTATTTCATTCATCTCCAGCTCTGTATACTTTTCCCCATGGTCAAATTGACCAGCTATTCTACCAAGGATGACTATCTTCTTTTTTTCTTTGCCTGGAAATCGCTTAAGTTTAAGTGGATTAAGGCTTTCAAATTCAGCTTCCAAAATCTTGTCCTTTTCCTTCTCCGTTATCACATATCGATCATCAACCATTGTTGCACTACCATGAACCGGGACAATTACATCTTCAGGATTTGATTTTTTCTCTATTGCCTGTTCATATATTGCCAGGAACAGCTTTGCCTGCTTGGCTTTTTCCCTTAGTGTAAATCTTTGGTTTCTTACAGTGGAGGGGGACAATCCGAGTTCCTGCGAAATTTCCTTATCTGACATCCCAGTGTAAATCTTCCAAACCAAGTCCTTTTGATTTGCAGTTAATGAGTTGTACTTGGAATCGCTAAACAGAATGTCCTTAAGGCTTCCATCATGTTCATCTTCAATATGGATTTCCACAGCCTTGGATGCTTCGAATAACCTATCACCAAATTTATATATTTCTCCTGCTTCATAGAATTTCTTGCAGTTATTGCAGACATATCTCCCTGATTCCTTTTCATATTTATATCCATTCTTCAACTCTTCTATTGTGAGCTTCTCAAGTTCCATATTCTTTCTCCTTTCGTTTACTATATGCATAAACATATTATAGTTTTGTTTGTTATAGAAGTCAATATTTATTTTAATCGTTTGCTATCAATGCAAGTAAAAAGCATTCAGACCTATTCTGAATGCTTTCAATTTATTGTCTATTCGATTTCCAATTTCCTCTTATTGTTGTCCATAATGGCAATCCTACATTCACCACCAAGATTTTTTTCTGCCAGCTCTGCAAGCTCATTTATGGCCTTTTCAAGATCTTCCGCCCTTGTTGGATCAACAGATTCAATACATAAAAATGCATTGCTTGTTTCCTCTCTGAGCATTGTCCTTACTGATTCGCGCCAGTTCCAGCATCTGCAAATTGCTCCTTCATCATCCTTATATACCACTTCCCCATCATAAGGTGGCTCGCTCTTTTCTGACCCAAGGGTAATAAAATCCTCATCCCCAAGAGCCCTGGTCAGCCTTATATCTCCTGCAAATTTATCCATATCCTCTCCACCACAGGGAAGAGCATACCTTAAGGAAATTGAATTATACATATCAACTAGTGGATTGATTGCCCCTATTCCCTTTCCATTATGTGCTCTCTTAAGAAGTGCTTCTATCGATGACCGTGCTCCCTTTTTTGTCTTAAACTCCTGAAAAGCCTCTCTCCATACCTTTATAACCTTGTTATCGCTGAAATTCTCATCAGGCAAATGCTTTAAGGCTTGCTTTTCTGCACTCTCTAGCATATCGAGATACTGCGTTTCTTCCTTGATGCTGTTGTCTATGCCTTTACATAGAATTACACCTATTTTTGCATCCGGGAAGATATCCCAGAAATCGTCTTCAATTATAAATTTTTTCACACCGACTCCCCCCTATATAAATAGCTGATCATCAATTCTTCATCCAGCCTATCTCAAAAACTTCCTGTACTGCTCTTCCTCCTGTTCTGTATCATCGCACCATTTCATTCCAATAAATTGGAATCCAGCATTTAACAGAACCTTTGCTGATGCTGGGTTATCCTTATCCACAAGTGCACCAATCACTCTTATGGATGTATTGTCCTTTGCATACCTGAGGCATTCTTCAGTAGCCTCAGTAGCGTAGCCATTGCCCCAGCTCGATTTCTTGAAGTGATACATAAACTCGGCATCACAATCATCTGAAGGAGGGTTTAATCCACAGACACCAATAAATTCTCCATCTTCCTTAAGCTCAACTGCAAATGGTGAAAATCCCATTTTCTCCTGCTGCTTGATATAAAATTCAAGAGATCTTATCTCCCGATCTCTCGATCCAGCTCCTCCACAGTATTTCATGGTTTCAGGATCTCCCCATATTCCCATCAGGTCATCAATATCCTCTCTTTTCAGAAGTCTTAATCTTAATCTATTGGTTTCGGCAATTATCATATACACCAACCCCTGTTTCTATTTGAAATCCATTTTATTCTCACATACACATTATAACAATATTTGTACTTTCAGTACAAAAAAATAACGAAGCAAAATCATATTTGCTTCGTTTACCTATTATTTTCAGCCTAGTATGTCCCTACCGGTGGCTTAAGCTTCTCTGGAAGTGGGCATATATATTTCCCACCGTTTTGTATTTTTACAAAATCCTTGGCTCTCTTTATGGCATCCCTATCTTCCATTGTCCTGATTGCTGATAGTGCCATTACCTTGGCTGCAGTAAGCATTCCCTTTTCACCGATTCTACTGCCAGATTGGGCTGTCATTTGCCAGGTATGGCCAACATTGCCAACACAAGCCGTAGCTATTTGAAAATTAAGCGTCGGGACAACATAGCTTACATCCCCAACATCCGTTGATCCGGAACTGTATTTTCTGTTGTCTTTCTTCCAGGGGTGAACCATCGAATCCAGAGGCTTTTTAAGAATCTCATCGACTTTATCAAATCCGTATATTTCCTCCAGATCCTCTCTTATGGCTTTTTGTGTTGATTTATCATAGGTCCCCAGAAACTCAGCTGCCAGCTTGTAGTCCTCATCATTCCATTTTGGGGGGCCAACCTCCATCAAGCACTTGTTTCCAATCTCAGCAAGAACGCCATTGGAAATATAATCTGAAAATGCCATGGTAATATCATGCTCAACTGTGGTTCCTGTCATAAGTGATGCTCCCTTGGCAACATCCACGACCCTGTCAAACAAATCTCTCATCTGTGAAACCTTGGGAGCTCTAACTTCATATTTCACAAGGCTTCTGTCCTGTACCACATTCGGAGAGACTCCACCTGCGTCCATATATGCATAATGAATTCTTGCCTGATCAATCATATGCTCACGCAAGTAGTTGACCCCAACACTCATTAGCTCTGCAGCATCCAGCGCACTTCTCCCAAGATGAGGACTTCCTCCAGCGTGAGAAGTCAATCCCTTGAATCTGAAGTTGGCTCCCATTATGGCTACAGTCCTGTCTGACTGAACACCATTTTTTGTAGCCGGGTGCCATGTATATACAAAATCAGCTTCATCGAATATGCCTTCCCTGGCCATAAACTGCTTTGAACCTGCTCCTTCTTCAGCAGGTGTTCCGTAGTAAATGACAGTTCCTTCTTCACCCGTGCTAGTTAGATACTCCTTAAGGGCTATTGCAGCTCCAAGGGATCCTGTTCCAAGAAGATTGTGACCACATCCATGTCCTGGTCCATCCTTTACCAGCGGATCCTTCCGTGGGATGCCTGGTTTCTGGCTTAAGGCATCCAGTGCGTCGTATTCTCCCAAAAATCCAGCTACCGGTTTCCCCTGTCCATACCTTGCAATAAATGCGGTTGGCATATCTGCTACACCTTCTTCCACAACAAACCCTTCGTTTTTAAGTATATCCATCAGAATTTCCGCTGATTCTTTTTCCATATATGGCAGCTCTGCAGCTTCCCAGATTTTCCTGCTGGCTTCCTTTAGAAGCTCTTCCTTTTCGCCTATGACTTTCTCTATGAATTCAAGCTTGTCCAATTAAACGCCTCCCTAAAGAATTTTACTTAGAAATTCAATCGTCCTTGGATTTTGGGGGTTATTAAAGATATCAGAGGGACTTCCCTGCTCTTGTATTATCCCATCATCCATAAACAAGACTCTGTCGCTTACTTCTTTTGCAAAACCCATCTCATGGGTTACTATTACAATGGTCATCCCGGTCTGCACAAGGCTCTTGATTACATCCAGAACCTCCTTTACCATCTCTGGGTCCAGTGCGCTGGTAGGTTCGTCAAACAACATTACTTCCGGGCCCATGGCTAAAGCTCTTACAATAGCAAGTCTTTGCTTCTGACCACCGGATAGCCTTGTTGGGTACTCATCCTTTTTATCAGCAAGTCCTACTCTAATGAGAAGTTCCATGGCTGTTTTTTCAGCTTCTACTTTTAGAATACCCTTCTCAAGTACAGGAGCCAGGGTTATGTTTTCAAGCACTGTAAGATGTGGAAATACATTGAATAGTTGAAAAACCATCCCAATGCTCTGACGGTGAAGATCCACATTGACATTCTTATTAGCCAGGTCTACTCCCTTGAAAATCACCTTGCCTTCTGTTGGTTTTTCCAGTAGATTCAAGCATCTGAGAAATGTACTCTTACCACTTCCCGAAGGACCGATTATTGATATGACCTCGCCTTCGTAGATGCTCTCGTTTATGTCTTTAAGGACCTTCAGCTCTCCAAAGGATTTACACAAGTTTTCAACTCTTATAAGTTCTTTTCTACTCATTTGCCTGCAATCTCCTTTCGAATATATCCAGTCCCTTTGACAATATTGAAGTCACAACCAGATAGATAACCCCAACTATCACCAAGGATGGTATGGCTAAAAATGTTGCAGACTGTACGGTTCTGTAGGATGTCATAAGCTCCTGAACAAAAAAGACCGATGCGAGAGATGTCTGTTTTACCATTGTTATATACTCGTTTCCAAGCGCAGGTAGAATATTCTTTACTGCCTGTGGCAGTATAATCCTTCTCATGGTGTTTCTGTTACTCATCCCAAGACTTTTTGCCGCCTCAGTCTGACCCTTGTCAACAGCCTGTATGCCGGCTCTTATTATCTCTGCCACATACGAGCTTGCATTTACAATTAAGGCAATCACTATACAGGCAGTATCTGAAAGAGAAATTGGTGATACCTTCGGCAAAAGAAGCCAGAAGAAATAAAGCTGCAAGAGGATTGGTGTACCTCTTAGGACACCAATGTATAAATTGGTCAGTTTGTCAAGCAGCTTTATCTTTGAAAGCTTCATAATCGCTATGAAGGTTCCAAGGATTGTTGCGACAAAAACTGTTACAGCTGCAAGCCAAAGTGTTCCCATTAGTCCATTCAGATATACATAATCGTATTTTGTCCAAAGCTCAATTATTGTGCCTATCATTTTTTATCTCCTCATATACTAGTAATTGCCTCAAATCTACAGTCCAAGACTCTTTGCGTACTCTGTGTACTCCTTGTGCCACTCATCAAACTCTCCTGATTCCATAACCTTGTCAATTATTCTATTTATCTCTTCAGTCAATTCATCCTCACCCTTAGGCATTCCAATTCTGGTCCCTGACGTTGATTCATCCATATAGAACTCAAAGTTTTCAACCACCATCAGATTTGCACCAGGATTTGCATCGATATATAACTGAGCCATAGGAATTGATGCTGCACATACATCAGCCTTATTCTCCTGGACCATGAGGAATCCATCTGTTGTTGCAGATACTCTCTTGAATTCCTTATAATCAGGAACCTGATCATTTACAAACATCTCCTGCAAAGATCCGCTTTGGGCAACTATGACTTTTTCATCAATATCCTCAGGTCCTTTTATTGATGCTACATCTTCTGCTCTAATAAGCAGCCCGTGTCCCGCTCCACCTTCTGGAAAGTAATATCCTTTTGACATATTCATTGCATCGGCTCTTGCAGGTGTAAATGAAAGGGCTGAAATTGCCATATCATATTTTCCTTCCGTTACACTGCTAAGTACTGCAGAAAACTCCAAAGGTATTATTTTAAGTTCAACACCCAGCTCTTCTGCTATGACCTTGGCAAACTCAACGTCACTGCCAACATACTGCTCCACTCCCTCTTTGCTGGGATCAATAAATTCATAGGGTGCAAAATATGGTTCCATTACCACTTCAAGATAACCTCTTTCCTTGATTTCTTCAAGTCTGTTTGTTGATTCCTGCTCGCTTCCAGCACTTGTCGTACAACCCGTAGCGAACACTGATACTGCCAGCATCATTAGTAACGTTATAAATCCTTTTCTTCTTTTCATTGTCATTGTCAACATCTCCCTTTTAAAAAATTCCAATTAAAAAACTCCCGTCCAATAGTCTACACTAAAGGACGAGAGTTATTCTCGTGGTCCCACCTTAATTTGACAATGCCTCGCGACATCATCCTCATCAGGTACAAGCTTCTATACCCCTGCATTGCTAACGGGTGCAGTTATCCGAATAAAACTACTTGCCTTTCGGCTTTCATCAACCAGCTCGAGGATGTGTTCATCAAAAGACTGCCATACATTCACACCAACCATGTACTCTCTTTAAGCCTTCGCATTGATTACTCTTTCCTGTCATCGCATTACCATATTAAATTAATATTTATAAGAATAACACGTATCATTTGATTTGTAAACCCTAAAAGTAAAATAATTTTTTATAACTTGTTTACGCACAGTCTTGAATGGCTTTTGCTGTTATCCTTTATTTGAAAGATATCTCGTGGCACAATGTGCATAAAGAGCTGAACCGATATGAAGAGCATCTTCATTCAACACCATCCCTGGATTGTGTATGGATAGATTGTACCCCTCATCCACACTACCTACACCAAGATTTATCATGACTCCTGGAACCTCGGCTGCAACAGATGTAAAATCCTCTGTCCCAACAGCTATTGGTATAATATTGAGATTCTCCTCGCCGATAATCTCTCCGCAATATCCTGCAACCTGATCTGTCAGCTCAGGATCGTTATAAAGAGGGCCCATGCCGTACCAGAACTCAACCTTTGCTTCTCCTTTATATGTTCTCGCAACATTTTCAGATATTTCCCTTACCCTGTTCTTAAGGTACTCCCGCTTCTCTTCAGTTGTAGCCCTTACTGAAACCTCCAGCTCAGCATTACCAGCCAGTGTATTGACAGTATCTCCACCGCTTATCTTTCCGACTATAACAACTGCCTGGTCTTCAGTTGGAACTTCCCTTGCAATAATCTGTTGAAGAGCAATAACAATATGTGCCGCTATGCTGATGGCATCTATACCCTTGTCTGGAGTACTCCCGTGGGCATTTTTACCCTTGACATGTATTTTTATGGCATCCCCAGAGAAAAGCGCTGCTCCTCTTGCATATGATATTGTTCCAGTTTTGGAAATTTCATTCCCCACATAAATATGCATTGCAATTGCTGCATCCACTTCTGGATTATGTAGGATCCCAGCTTCTATCATATCCTGAGCTCCTGCAAGCAGCTCCTCGGCAGGCTGAAACATTAGCTTCACTGTTCCTTCAATCTCCTCCTCAGTCTCCTTTAAAACCCTTGCAGCACCCAGCAGCATTGCTGTATGTGCATCGTGACCACATGAATGACAAAACTCATTCTCAGATGCAAATAGAAGCTCTGTTTCCTCCTTCATTGGAAGCGCATCCATATCAGCTCTTAGAAGAACTGTTTTTCCAGGTTTTCCTATTGTGGCTGATACTCCGGCTTTTCCAATCCTAAGAGGCTCAATTCCATATTCCTTTAATTTCTTCTCAACAAATTCAACCGTTCTGTCCAGCTGAAAACCTGTCTCAGGGAATCGATGAAGCAATCTTCTGTTTTCAATTATTTCCTCGTTTATTTCATTTGCAAGTGTAATGTATTCGGTCATATTGATCCTCCTTATTTATTCTATCCCTATTTTAAATTTTGTTGATGAAATCTGTTATAAACCTTTCAGCATTTACCATATCATTTTTATCAGGATGCCCCTGGGACATATTGCCAAAGATATTGAATATTTTCTTGTCGGTGAACTCTGAGGCTGTAAAGCTTCCCTTGCATGCAAAGCTTCCCAATACTATTGCCCCCTTCTTTTTGAGAAGCCTGGTGAGCTTGATGTTGTAAAATTTCATACCCACTCCACTGGTAGAGAACACGAATGTATCCTTGCCACCCAGGTCCAACCCATCAACTATTCCATATAGCTTATGGGATATTGTTTCCCTGTAAATTCCTGACCCAAAGCCTATCAGTGTGTACTCCTCAATATCAATGGCATCATTCTTAAAATCCTTAATATTAAGAATCTCTGCATCAATTTTACTTGCTATTTCATAGGCTATCTTTTCCGTGTTTCCTCTGTAGTCTGAACAATATATTATTAAAGCCTTCATATTCCCCCCATTACATCAAGATGAAAAGCCTTCCATAAAACCTATCTACTAAATATTATAGCAAGGTATTGTCAAAAAGTCTTTTGTTTGGGAATACTTTGCAAAAATGACAGGAAATCTGTTTTAGAATACAAGTATAGTGCTAAACAAAGGAGCTGTGTGAGATGAAGGAAACCAGAGATATGATAAAGGACAAGGATTTATGGGCAGGCTTGAACAACTCAGATTTAACCATCGATGAAGCGAATATTGTAGTATAAAACAGGGCCATTCCATGTTGTGGAATGGCCCTGTTTTAAATCTCTATTACTCTAATCTCTAATCCATGAGAATACATACTCCATATTCTCCGGCAATTGAATCCCTGGGTCTGCTTTAGTATCAAAGTGTCCTGTGATTCCTTTTTCTTTTGCTGCCAAATCAAAGTGTGCAGCTGCAATTCCCATATCTACCCTTTGAATATCGTAAGGGAATCTGTCACTGTAACCGGGTTCTCTATCTTCATAAAAATGTGCGTCTTTATCACTAAGAACAATTCTCCATGGCTGTTTGTTTGATGCTGAAGGTCCCTGTCTCACCATTTCCAGTGGAAAAGCCAGCTCACCTGCATCCTCTTCTTTCAAAGGTGTGTTGAAATCATCACTGAAGAAAAGCTCCTTCCAGCTTTTTCTCTTATCTGCATTAATGACCTTTCTCATGGCCTTTTCCTTTATGTGCTTCTTTTCTGCAGCATATCCATAAGGTGTAATTACTGGAAACAATTCACCTTCCTTCACATTCATGGCCTCAGCAAATCCCTTTCTGTCAAAGGTTCCACCAAGCCAGCATGTACCGATATCCATGTGTGCAAGGTATAATACCAGTGCCTCAAATTCATAGCCCAATGCTAGAAGTGCCATATCATCAAGCTTTATTGTTGTTCCAATATACTGTTTCGCACCTTTAATTACCCCATAAGTCCCAAGCTTTTGCTGACCCTTCATTTCATCTCCGTCAAGAAAGTGAAAATCAATATTATTGCCAAATGGATTATCAAGTGTGCCGATAAATTCCTCAATTTCCTTTCTTGTATCCAGTCCAATCTCCCTATCACTATAATTTCTGACACTGTATCTTTTTCTTACTGCATCTTCAATATTAAAACCTGCCTTCATTGACAACTCTCCTTATTATTTATCGCTATAGTCTATGCCATCCTGTAAAAACGTACCCTGCCTTAAGTCTGTAAATGCCTGTCTTAAATCCTCCTGATTAGTCATAACAATTGGTCCACCCCAGGCTATTTCTTCCTTCAATGCTTCTGAGCTTACAAAAAGAACCTGAGCCACAGATTTTCCATTGTTTGATATGGTGACCGAGTCTCCTTCAGTAAGTCTTACAGCAGTCTTCTCCTTGACTGGTTCTTCACCAACCTTTATTTCTCCCAGAAGTGTAAATAGCATTATAGATTTTTCATGTGGTGTATCCACGGTAATTGATGCTCCCTCATTTACATGGATATCATAATAATCCAATGGAAGGTGTGATGATTTGAATCCATTGATATCCTTGTAGGTTCCAGCAAGAACCCTTACTTTTCCTCCATCATGGGAGACTTCCTTAATCTCCGAATTTCTAATGCTGTGATAAGCTGGAGGAGTCATCTTTCTATTACCTGGCATATTAAGCCATAGCTGTACCCCCAGCAGTCTTTCACTTTCAGGAAGCTTTTCCTCATGAAGTATTCCGGATCCTGCCGTCATCCATTGTACCTCACCATCGCCAATTGTATCTGAATTTCCAAGTGAATCCTTGTGCATCATCTTGCCCTTGTATACATAGCTTATTGTCTCAATTCCTCTGTGTGGATGCAGTGGAAAACCTGCTATGTAATCCTTTGGATTTCTGCTGTCAAATGAATCAAGCATAAGTATGGGATCATAGTCCTCCACTGTCTGATGCCCCAGCACTCTTACAAGCTTGACACCTGCCCCATCCTGAGTTTGAAACCCGGTTACCTTCTTTTTTATCTTTCTTTCCATCTATACCTCTCCTAACTTAATTAATATATTAAACCTGAATCATATCGTTATCATCAAATATGAAATTTGGTCCCCATGCCACTTCCCAGAAGTACCCATCCGGGTCCGAGAAATATCCATGATATCCTCCCCAGAACACATCCTGAGGCTCCTTGTGAATCTTTGCACCAGCATTTCTCGCCAATTCAATTATCTGATGGACCTCCTCCTTGGTTTTTGCATTGTAGGCAAGTGTTATCCCTGAAAAGCCCTCGCAAATTTGGGGAGGATTCTCACTGTCAACATCCTCTGCCAGTAACTTCAGGGGATATAATTCTAGCTTCGTACCAGAGTTGTCAAAGAAAATTACATCGGGATTATTGTCTTTCTCATCTGTTTTGAAACCTAGCCCATCACGGTAGAAGCTTATTGACCTCTCCATATCCCTTACACCAAGACAAATAATATTTATTCTATTCATACATGCATTCCTCCTTCAAGGCCTATGCCCTCTTGAAGTGGTATATACCCCAAAAGTTTCAACTATATCCATCAAGGAGTACTCTGTTTTGACACCAGAAAACCATCTTCCAGATATTTCTTTTCTTAACATGTCTTTTAGTGTAAAATACAGTAAATACAAAGATGGAGGACTAAGATGATTCAGGTAGAAAGAACAAGGACTTTGAATGACAATAAAATAGCTGACAAGCCTTTTATCATTTACTGGATGCAAAGCTCACAAAGGGTTGAATACAACCACGCCCTTCAGTACGCGATCAGGAAAGCAAACGAATTGGAAAAACCGCTTCTAGTCTATTTCGGAGTAACTGATAGTTTTCCAGAAGCCAATGAAAGACACTACAGATTTATGCTTGAAGGGTTGAAGGAAGTCAGGGATGACCTTAGGGAAAGAAACATAGGAATGTTAATTGAAAAAGTTTCCCCTGAAAAAGGAGCTTTGAAGATTTCTTCAAACGCTGCATTAATGGTTACAGATAAAGGCTATCTTAGAATCGAAAGAACATGGAGGGATTATCTTGCCAGCAACGCAGCTTGTCCTGTAGTTCAGGTAGAAAGCAATGTGATGGTTCCTGTGGAGACCCTCTCGAATAAGGAGGAGTACTCTGCTGCCACTCTTAGACGTAAAATGAACAGGCTTATAGATGAATTCACAGCCACCTTGACTGATGATTCCATATTCATTTCATCCCTGGATATTGATTTAAATCTAATTGAGTTTGATATTGATGATTTGGAAAAGGCTTTAGGAGAAATGGATATCGACCGTTCAGTGAAGCCAGTTGAAGCTTATATGGGAGGTACCAGACATGCTAATTCACATCTTGAAGACTTTATTGAAGACAAGCTCCATAAGTACAGTCAACTAAAAAACGAACCCGGTCTAGATTACTCTTCAAACTTAAGTCCATATCTTCATTTTGGTCAAATCTCTCCCTTGTATATCTATAGAAGATTCCTTCATGTCGACCATGAAAACAAAGAAGATTTTCTTGAGGAGCTTATAGTAAGACGGGAACTGGCAATAAACTTTGTCTATTACAATGACAACTACGATACTTTGGATTCCTTGCATATATGGGCTAAGACAACCTTGAATGAGCATATGGATGATAAGAGGGAGTATATATACTCCCTGCAAGAGTTTGAAAATGCAAAGACCCATGATGTCTATTGGAATGCAGCCCAGAAGGAAATGATCTTGACAGGTAAAATGCACGGATATATGAGAATGTACTGGGGCAAAAAAATACTCCAGTGGAGCAAAACACCTGATGAGGCTTTTAAGACAGCCCTGTTTCTCAACAACAAATATAATCTCGACGGTAGAGATCCAAACGGATTTGCTGGAGTTGCCTGGTGCTTTGGCAAGCATGACAGGGGCTGGAAGGAAAGGGATGTATTCGGGAAAGTACGGTATATGAATGCCAAAGGACTTGAAAGAAAGTTTGATATGAATAGATATCTAGAAAAGGTTGAAAGTCTTCAAAACGAGTAAATATATTCCCTTTGAAATGACACCCCTGTTAAAGTGGGGCGTCATTTTTTGGTTGTCCAAATTAATAATTTATTTTTCGTCGTCCCACCTATATTTTCGATTACTGATCAATTTTTCCAAATCACAATTCAGGCAAAGTCCGTTATGACAACAGATTACGCTTCCACACTTAGAACATCTCCACTTCTTTTTTTCACTATCCAAAAATTTATCCATACCTTGTTCTTTAATAAGTTGAAGGTTATCAATCATGCTCATATGATATTTTGTTCGGTACCGCTTATCCAATGATTTGAGCCTTTTACATGGAAAATCTTCACATTCAAAACAAAACCTTACCTTGCCTTTTCCTATTAATTCACATTTATCTGCCATATGGAGACAATGCTTTTCTCTGGGAATGCAGCCTGGACAGTATTTTCTGTGAAAGCCTCTTTTGTTTATATCATGCTCCTTAAATTGATATGCAACGCACAGTCTGCAGTTCATACCACATGGAGCAATCAAATTTTCTCTCATTACAAGCCGCCTCCTGTATTTACTATGCCTAATCCTTTCCAAAGATTCTCATATTCTTCTATTGTACCTTTTTCGTATCCCTCGCTACTTATCGTCTCTTCTTATCAGAATAGAATCAAGCTGGATGCAAGTCCAAAAAAAATGCTGTATAAGACCATTTCAAAATAAAGTTTACCCATTGCTTTTCTTTGAATATACTTGGATTTCATATATACAAGTCCCTCAATATTGTGTGGAAATGGTATAGCACTGGCTATATCTGTGTACACAAACATTAAGCTTCCCATAAACAAAGCTCTCATAACAAACGTTATTTCTCCTAGTGCTCCAATGATGGGGTACAATACTACCGATAAAATTAATCCCCTAATGAACTGTGCTGGAAGGAACCATTTCTCGACATGCTTCCTTTCTTCCTCAATAGACATATCTCTGGTATAATCAATCAATCTTTTCTGTTCCTCATACAAGTCCTTGCTAACCTTTAGTGCAATCATTCCTGCTACAGTATAAGATACCGTGTGAATAACTATAAATAACAAGCTAAAAATTATGTACCTCATCAAAACCTCCTAACATGGTCTTATTATTGATCCAGCAAAGTGAATTTATAAGTCCCCAAATAATTATGTGACTATTCAGTTTATTTACTGTATAGTCACATAATATAATTAAGTTATTTTTTTGTCAATTATAATACTGATATTAAATTACCTTATTGATTTAATGGTCGAACTGGCCTCGCCTCAATATATCCTCTGTATCCCTGTGGTTCCAATTGAAAACGTGGAGCTTCCTCTTCTGCCCATTCAAACCCGTATATTGCAGGATTAAATTTTTCAATAACCTCCCACAAATCTCCGATTGCTTCACCAAAGTTTTCATCCTCATATGGTTCACCCTGGAAGACCATCATTTTGGCTGGAGGCAAATCGATCATGTCAAATCCTTCAGGTACTTTTCCATTGTAATCAGATGCTACTTCTACGGCTTGAACATATTCTGATGTCCCTGGCTTGATCATGTTCTTCGGCAACCACATTCCTGCAGGTTCATACAGCGCTTCTTTAATGCTTACAAGCAACCCCCATACATTATCACCCACTTCCTCACAATACTCAAAGTACTGGGTTGCATAAGTTCCCCTTTTTAAGATAAGTTTTCTGGCAGGTCTCTCAATCACCTGAACAAATACAGTACTTGTGCCTTTCTTTTCCATAACAATATCCTCTCCCTTTTGGAATGTAAGGTAGTAATCACGAATTCTATGGGGAATAAACAGCTTTATGGGATTTGGATCCATACTGTAGGACTTAGGTGCCACTCCAAATTCCCTGGCAAACGCCCTTGTAAAGCCTTCATGTGAATCAAAGATGAAATCCAAAGCAACATCCACAATCTTGATCTTGTTGTCCCTAAGCCTAATAGCAGCCTTACTAAGCCTTAAGACCCTGATGTACTCAAAAGGAGATTTGCCGGTCAGTTCCCTGAAAATCCTTGCAGAATGCCATTGTGAATATCCTGCAGCCTTCGCCAAATCAGCAAGTGTGATTACTTCGTTGATATTTTCTTCGATGTAATCCTGCATCCTTTGAACTGCATCAATTTTTTCCCATCGTTCCATGAAATAACCTCCTGATGATAAAGATATCATTTAGGCAGCATATTTTCTTGACTTTCCTTGCTAAAGTTACTGGTACTTAAAAATTCAAAAATTCCGCTACAATCTCCTCAAAATCCTCTGGAAAATCATGCCCTAGATCATTCACCCATACGCCTTTAACTGAATTTCCATTATTGATCAATTCATTGAAAAGAATCTTACTCCTGTCCAGACAATCCAAGTCTTTTGTACCGCAGATAATTAACACCTGAATATTTTTACTCTTTATTTTATCAACCAGTCCACCTATATCATTATCAACTACTGGTATCCAGGGAGATTGAAGAATAATTGAAGAACAACTGATATCCTGCTCAAGAATGGCTCGCAAAATCACATTACATCCCGCAGAGAAACCTCCAATTGTTTTTTTTTCGTAGCTATCCCATTGCATCTTCTGCATACTTTCCTTTAGCTGCATTGGTCCCGTTCCTTCATCTTCCCATCTGAAAAGTTCGCAGGAGTCAATCTCCTCTGATTGTATGTATTCAACCTGGTAGTCCATTTCTCCCAGGAACTGCCAATGTCCCCTGCTATGATTCAGATTTTGTTGATTGCCATGCAATGCCAGGAGTATCTTTTCTTTTGACTTATGATTCCATGTTATAATTGTGTTTACCCTATCAAATGACTCCTTGTACCTAATCCTCGATGCATCTTCACATTTTCTGAATCTATCTGTATGTCTTATGCTATCCAGATCCTCATCTTGGAATACCTCAGGTCTATACCAATAACCCCTTCCAACAATTGACTCCTCAAGGTAATCAAGCGCTTCATCCTCTTTGTCACTAAGTGCAGCCAGGCAGTAAAGAAAATTGTAAAACTGGCTGCTAGGAGTAGGAATGCTTTTCTTATGGTATAAAATATATTCATATGCTTCCTTTACACCTTTTTCTTCCAATAATTCCAGTGTACTGTTCAGTACTCTATTCTCTCCCATATACCCTCCTTGTCTTTGTGTTCAGCCACTGCAAAAACCAAACAAAAAAAACGTCCCTACTGTTTTTTCTTACGCTCTTACAAGATTGTAAATATTTCTCAAGTCTTCTTTCCCAAGAAATCTTGGGACTGGATACAATGGATTCGACTCCTTGAAGGCTCTTTCTACCATGACTTGTATATCTTCCTCACGAATTCCTTCAATCTTGTCAGGGATATTCATGTCTCTATTTAGTTCCTTGATTTTCTGGATGAACTTTTCAGCTTTTTCCATTTCACTGTCTATAATCTCAGAGATTCCAGCAAAATCAGCCAGCTCTGATAAAGGCTTGTACACACTTTCACCGAAATAATCCAGTACATATGGTAATATCACTGCATTTGCCAATCCATGTGGAGTTCCATAAAATCCACCAAGTGTATGTGCCACTGCATGAACATATCCAACATAAGCTCTTGTAAATGCAAGTCCTGCAAAGTATGCAGCTTTCTGCATATTTTCCCTTGCTTCTAGATTATCCCCATTTTCATAGACTTCAAAGATATTTTCAAATATTAGTTTGACAGCTTCTTTGCTCCATTCCCTTGTCTCATTTGTGTTACTTCTTCCTATGTAGGCCTCAATTGCATGTGTAAGAGCATCCATCCCTGTAGTGGCTGTTATATGTGGAGGCAATCCAACTGTCAACATTGGATCCAGTACAGCATAGTGAGGTATAAGTGACATATCGTTAATAGCATATTTTTCGTGTGTGGAGCTATCGGTTATAACTGCTGCTATGGTTCCCTCACTTCCCGTACCTGATGTGGTTGGAACGGCAAATAACAAGGGGGTTCTTCTTCTAACTTTTAGCAGACCTCTCATCTGTGGGATTTTCTTTTCCGGTCTTGCCAAACGAGCCGCTACGCCCTTTGCACAATCCATTGAGGATCCTCCCCCAAAAGCAACTATTCCATTGCAATTGTTCTCCTTGTATCTTACCAAAGCCTCTTCAATATTATCTATCGTAGGATTGGGGACTGTACCATCATAGATTGTATATGCAACATCTGCTTCATCAAATCCTTGTAACATTTCATCCATCAGTCCAATACTGATAATCCCCTTATCAGTTATGACCAACAGTTTCTCTACCTGCCTGTCCCTGACAAGAGCATGCAACTTCTTGATACTTCCCTTCCCTTGAATCAATTCCGGCAACCGCCACGGAAGAAAATTTGAAACCAGTCTGAGGATAGATTGATAAAATCTACAGTACATCTTATACATCATAATAACCCCCTTTCCATAACCATTTACCCATTTTAATAGACGTAGTCTCAAAACAGCTTAAAAAACTGCCCTGTTACTTTATATATAATAAAGCAACAAGGCCAAGTTTTCACTTAAAACTACTAAATTTTGCCAAAACCTCTCGGTAAAAAATTTGCAAATGTAGAAGACTATTCCTCATGCCATCATACCTATTGTAAGCTATTTTGTAAACATGATCAAAAGGGAAATACAAATTCCGGATATCAAGGCAATGTAGGAGTGCTGCTTCTCATGAGCCGTTGCTTCTGGAAGAAGATGAGATGCTGATATAAAAATTAAGACTCCGACAACAAAACCAAGTGCAAGGCCAAGAATCTCACTACTTAAGCCGCTTACAAATGGAAACGCTACAAAGGCACCGATTGGTGTAGTTAATCCTGCCACCAGAAAAGCATAAATTATAGCCTTTTTCTCACTGACCCCTCCGCTTACAAGTACCGAAAAAGTTATGACCCCCTCTGCGAATTCATGAACGACAAGTCCAATCCCCGCAAGAAGACCTGTATAAATACTGGCACTAAAGGTAACCGCATAAGTAATACCGTCTATGAATGAGTGTATCCCAATTCCTTCAATTGCCGTTATTCCAAAGGCTAGTGCCTCCTGCTTGGTCTTGTACTTAATTATCTTGTTGCTGAAAAACATAAAAACAAACCCAGCCAACGCTGCAAATCCAGCATTGTTATTCTTTTCTATGGCTTGCGGAAAAGCTATTATTAGGGGCGAAGATATTAGAACACCTGCAGCAAAGCACATGAAGTATTCCTTGTTTCTTTCTACCCAACTCTTATTCTTGTAAATTGCATATATTCCAATTGTATTCACAACCATTGCACTTATTGCAAAAGCAGCAACCCAAATAAAAGTACCACTGTTACCCATATTAACATCTCCTTGGTTAAGTTTACTATTACCATAAAATACCTCTAGGTCTTCCAAAAACAATAAGCAACTGGGAATCCCGGTTACTTATTGTCATGTTGTGTTATATTTAATTGAATTGCAATTCTATTGGACGGAGTAACCGGAACTCATATCTTTTGTCCAACTACTTCCTGGTCATCATGGCACCACATTTTGGGCACTTTATAGTATTGCATGCTTCACCTCTTCCATGAGGTGCTTCTGTTCCACATTCTGGACAAATACAGTAACCCTGGGGGCCTGCACTAAAAGGTCCTCCCATTCTACCTCTACCTGTTCCTGATTGATTTCCTAATCCTGAACCTCTGCCGGTTCCTGCCGGACCTGTTCCATTTCCTCTAGGCATCATTTACACCTCCTGCCAACAGTATGAACTATTCTTTACAATTTAATTATACTCTGTATATAACATATGTCAATTATCCTTCGGAATTTCTACCCTTATAGCTAAACAACAATTAATTCATGGAACCTTAATATCTCCATCATTATTTCATCACAACAACGAGCTATACTTAAGTCAAGATAACAAACAACTTATAAAAAGGAGATGCTAAAAATGAAAAAATCAATAAAAAGAACGATTGGAACCATTATGGCTCTAGGAGTAATACTATCAAGTTCCACAGGAATAACCGCCTTTGCACAAAGCAGTGATATTGGAGCAGGTGGAGCTCTATCTCAAGACAGCTTCACAATTGAGGAAATGCTGAATTTTTCAATAGAAGATGAATACCTTGCCCTTGAGGAGTATAAGGTCATAATTGAGAAATTTGAAGTCAATAGACCATTTACAAACATACTTAAGGCTGAGGAGACCCACGTAAGTCTTTTGGAACCTCTATTTGAAAAGTATGAGCTAGAGATTCCTTCAATGGATTGGGGTTTATTGGTTGTAACACCTGAAAGTCTGGAAGAGGCATATGAAATAGGTGTTGATGCTGAAATCATAAACATAAGCATGTATGAAAAATTCCTGGACCAGGATCTACCTGATGATGTAAGACTGACATTTGAGAGACTGAAAACGGCATCAGAGAATCACCTGGATGCTTTTGAAAGGCAGGTTGAAAGAGGTTCTTCTTCAGCAGATAATGGGGCAAGAGGCAATGGAAGAGTAGATGGAAACTACGGGAAATCATCAAATGGATTTGGTGGAAATAATCAGAGAAACAAAGTTCTAAATATTGAAGATTGTCCTCTAGGATAAAAAGTTCTCAAAAAAGAGTGGTGATCCGAATAATTCGGATCACCACTCTTAATTAAATCACTCATCCTTTACTCTTGGTATAACAACAGTCACTCGTGTACCAATATCCAACCTGCTTAAAACCTCAAAATAGGCTCCATGACGCTCAATTATCCACTGGGCAATTGATAATCCAAGTCCTGATCCTCCTGTTTTTCTAGCCCTTGATTCATCTGATCTATAGAATCTGTCAAATATACGAGGAATGCTTTCAGGCGGAATACCTATACCACTATCCTGAACCGTAATTCTGACTGAGCTATCGTCACCAGAAACCCTTAGAATAATCTGTTCACCTTCAGGAGTATATTTGATACTATTATCTACAAGTATTCTTATGGCTTGTTTGATAAGCTGCTTGTCTGCACTAATAAAGGCCTGACATTTCAAGTCCATCTTAAAGTTATGATTTGTATCAATCATTTCAGCTTCTCGAGCAATTTCATGGATTACTTCGCATACATCAAAGGTTTCCTCATGTAACTGGATTGTCTCATTGTCTCCACGAGCAAGGAACAAGAGCTGTTCTACCAGTTCCTTCATATTCTCAGTTTCTCCCTTGATAGCATCGATTGATTCCTGCATTGTCTTTTCATCATTCTTTCCCCAACGATCAAGCAAGTTAACATATCCTTGAATCACCGAGATTGGAGTCCTGAGCTCATGGGATGCATCTGATACAAACTGAACCTGAGATTGATATGAGTCGTTGATTCTGTTAAGCATTTGGTTTATGGCCGATGCCAATCCTTTTAGCTCCTCCTGGGAACTATCTACAGAAATTTGCTCATCAAGCCTATTTGCATCTATACTGCTTATTGCTCCAGCCAGATCCTTTAGATATCTATCCTGAGATTTTGAGCTCATGGAAGTCACTTCTCTATTCAGACTTCTAGCAGCTTCAGCAAGCTCGTTCAAAGGCTTTAGAGTTCTTCTTATCATCCGTGAACCTTTTACAAAACCTGTAGTCAAGATAATCACTTCAAATCCAAGTATTACAAGAAACAAACCAATAAATATCATAAAATCATTGCCTATTTCATATGAAACATAATTGTTTGTCTCGTTTATTTCGATTGAAGCAACATACTTTAATGACTCCAGTCTATCTATGACATCTTTTTCCAGGTCAGCTGTTAATATACCTAATTCTCTGGTTCCCCCTGTATCATTCCTGTCAATGAATTCCAGTACTGTCTCATTTATTTGAATCCCTTCCAAAGTCTCTTCTTCTTGAGATAAATTCAAATCACCGAATGAAAGATCAGACTCATTATCATACTTACCAGATAATTCAATGATATTATCTATTCCATTTTCTACATTCCAAAAAACAACAAAAAAACTTATCAGGATTATAATTATGTTTATGGCTAAAAATCCTGCAAGCAATCTCCCCATCATCCTTACATTCAGTCGCAAGACAAGTGATGATTGGATTCTGTCTTTTATTGTAGTTGACCCTTTGTTCTTAGTCCTTCTCATCTTTTATCACATACCCCACTCCACGAACAGTATGAATTATTTTCAAGTTAAAGGGTTCCTCAATCTTTGAGCGGAGATATCTAATATAAACATCCACAGCATTCGTTTCCCCTGAAAAATAATATCCCCATATGTGCTCGAGTATCGTTTCCCTGCTGATTACTATGTTCTTATTTTCCATGAGATAATGGAGTAAATCGAATTCCTTCTTTGTCAATTCGATATAACTCTTATCTACTCTGACTTCCCTCTTTACAGGATCTAGCGCTAATCTTCCTACCCTTACTTCTGTTGATGCTTTTGCAGTGCTATCATTTGTCTTCTTTCTAAGCCCTACTCTTATTCTTGCCAGAAGCTCCTCAATGGCAAATGGTTTTGTAATGTAGTCGTCCGCTCCACCATCCAGTCCCGCCACCTTATCCACTACAGCATCTCTGGCAGTCAACAAAAGAATGGGTACATCCGAGTCCTTCCTGATTCTTCTCAGGACTTCAATCCCATTCAATTCAGGCAGCATGATATCAAGTAGAATAAGGTCAAAGGGCTGGGTTGTCGCAAGCTCCAACCCATCCCTTCCATTTAATGCCTTTTCTACTTCATAACCCTCATACTTTAGCTCAAGTTCTATGAAACGAGCTATCTTTTCTTCATCTTCAATTATCAGAATTTTTTCCATCCTTCATATCACCTTTTACTTCATTTTTGAAATTCTCAGCTGCATCTGCTACAGAATCCATTGCACGGTTAACATCTTCTCTTCCAAGATCAGGTCCAACAATTCTATACCTGTATCCAAAGAACATTCCAAGGATTACCAGTGGTATTGTTATCCAGAATGTGAAGAGTAGAAGTACCGCCATAACGGTCACTGGTATTGACATTACCTTTTCTTGACCCTGCATAACTTCAAATGTATTTCTGTTTCCCTTGCTGATTATATCTCCAAGGCTTCTGAAGAATTTTCCTATCATCTGACCAAATGATGATCTTTCGGGTCTGGTATAAGTTTTGTTTCCTGTTGTTCCACCGCTTTTCTCATGAGACTCCTGTTGTCTTTCGTTTGAATTGAAGGTGCCTCCTCCTTCTGGTCTATTGATCCGATTTCGCTTTTCAAGATTGACAATAGCTTCCAGGATATCACCATCTGTTTCCTCAAGAGCCACCTTTGCTTCCTCGTAAGAAATGTTTGCATACTCTCTTAGTTTTTCTACTTGTTCTAAAGTTACCATATTTCAAACCTCCTATTGTTTAGTATGGTTTAATTGTAGCAAGACAACCTTTAAACACAATTTAAGCAAGATTAAAATTACATTAAAAATACAATTTAATTTGTTAATTTATTCTCTATTAGAAATAAAATCTAAGTAATCGGCTCTTTGGATAAGCTCCAGCACTTTTCATACTCTTCAGGGAATTATGGTTGTAATACCAGCAGCCAGATCTGGCTTCATAGCCTTCTTTTTCAACGAGTTCCTTCAGCTGCCTCAAGATATTCTTCGCATAACCCTGTTGTCTCTTATCTTCCATAACAAACATTCCTACACTGGCTATGGATTTGATAACTCGACCGGTCTCAACTATTCCAAAACCAATCAATTCTTCATCCTGGAGTACTTTGTAGACTCTGTAATAATCTACATTGTTTATAACCCTATTCACTTCATCCTCGCTGAAGAAATCTCCTGCCAGTTTGATAATTGATGCTTCATCCGTTGACCGCACCCTTTCAAATTGAATGTTTTTTCTAATGAAATCAGTTGGTACATTTTCTCCAAACAGAGAAAAATAAGCCTGCTTTTCCATTCTTTGGAAACTATCTACACAATGAGCTAAAAAGTATTCATCTCCTGTTGTCACCATTGCATTGGTAACCTTCTCATATCGTTTTATTATTTCAAATATTTCCTGTCCAAGATGTGAATATTCTTCAATTATGTAGAAGGAGGTTATTGTGCTTTCATCATGAATTGTGAAGTAACCAACCATTTTATCTTCTTTCATTAGAGCATAATGATTGCTTTCAATAACATGTTCTTCCCAGAATGATTCTACTGTAATCTTGTTACTAACAATATTTTCAACCATCATGTCCTGGATTTTGTCAAAATTGGTCTTTACTATTCTCATTTTCGCCTCCCGGTTTTAATAGATTATTGCAATGAACTAAATTTTGCACGATATCATATCACCTTGATTATACAACAAATCGATAATAAGAGTACAATTAATTTAGCTACTATGCTCATTTTCTGTCATTTCTCTTCTATTTTGAAGTAATTTGTTATTTCTTGAAGGAAAAATTCAAAAGTTGAATTAAAAGGAATAATATAGTATCCTATAAAATAACTTTTATGATGTTTGTGTTAACTTAAAACTGTACCACCATATTAATTGAAAACTGGTCCACCAATAAAATATAATACCCTTTAAAG